>JBDRTM010000418.1:0-3910 GCA_043824065.1 Planctomycetota bacterium
TCGAGCATCCCCGCCGGTAATAACAGACGCGGCCGGATAAAACCAAAAAGTGCAGGGCTTTTGACTTTGGTTGTTATTACAACACCAAGGATGGTGCGGATACCCATTTCGGTCTTGCAGTCCTCCAATAAATCGAGAATCTTCTGGTCGGTCAAAGGGCGTTCACGTGTAACGAGCCACCAGAGATGAAAGTTACCCGCGCAGACATATACGGCCAGAACCGCAACTCCTAACAGCCAGAGCATGGGCACCATATGAACAAATCTAATAAAGACAGTTTTAGAATTGTCTTCCGGCTTTGTCTTTTGGTCATCTGCATATCCGCCATATGCATAAAAGCCCATACCACGAGCACGTTGAGGTTCCGAGAAAGCCTCTATTATCCGTCCCTGCTGGATGGATAGTGGAAGCAGGTTGAAGACACTTATTTTGCTCTGGGGCAGCCAGGGTACTGCAAGGCGTATCAATAAGAGCACCCAGAGCAAATAGTGCCAGCGAATGCCCAATTTGCCTCGCAGGATTAGCTGAACAAGGACAATGAGGGCAATCAGCACACTGCCCTGCAGAGACACCCACAAGAGCCAATCAAAGAACGGCCGCAACTGTATAGTGAGAGATTCCATCTTTATTCCTCCGCCTTTTGCTCAAGAATTTTCTTTAGTTCTGCGATGTCTTCCGCCGAAAGCTCTGCATCCTCCAGGAACTGCGCCAGCATAGGCCTGGATGTTCCGCCATAAACGCGGCGAACAAATGAGCGCCTTTCCATGTGCACGCATTCGGTCTTTCCAATCCCGGCATAGTACCTGTACTTCCTTCCCTCCTTTTTGAACTTCAGCGCTCCTTTTTTTACCAGTCTGTTTATTAACGTCTTGACCGTCTTTGGCTTCCATTTCGTCTTGCCGGCCAGTTTTTCTACCACCTCATTCGCTGTCAGCGGGCTTTTCGACCACAATACCTGCATTACCAGCCATTCCGACTCGGATATCTTGGGTGGTTTTTTCACGAGCTATTCTCCTAATATTACAACTGTAATCTAACTTAAAATATTACATTTGTAATCCAACGTCAACAAAAAAATAAAAAAATTTTGGATTTTTTTCACATTTGTGGCTTAATGCCCTGTTTTTATGCTAAAAAAGGGATTTTTGGGGTCTTTTACAAATGGAATTTTTGCGAAACCGAACAACTATCTTCATAGTGTTCTGTCGCAACTTGATTGATAGTTGCGATTTCTGGATAGACATTGTCACCCCGAGCAAGGTCGAGGGGTCTATTAAACAGATTCCTCGACTCCGCTGCCCTCCGCTCGGAATGACAATTCAACATTTCACGTGCGACAGAACGCTATTTCCGGCTGCGCCTCATCAGGAGAAATCCGAAGCTCTATCAGATTAAACGTAAGGATAAGCGATAGTAATCGGCATGCTCAACGAAACATCATACTGATCATGCTGATTGCCATCATACACAGATAAAAGAGCACGAATCCGCCGGCAATGATAGTAATGATAATCGCAAGTATCTTACGTTTATCGCAGATGATTCCCACGATGCCAACTATCAAGGCGGCAAGGAATGAGAACATTACGAGCAGCCCTCCAAGGGCAGCAAGGGGATTGCCTCAGCCGGGGCGAAGTACAATAAGCGCACACATCGTGGCGACGGCTATGCCTAACAAAGTTGCAGAAATTTTCCCGAAACGCATTGTTAACTCTCTCTAATAAACCAATTTTATAATTAGTTTTATTTACTGCAGCATACCACCGTATGCCATATTAAGCCAATAGCAAACCAAAATATATAGCACCACTCCCATTATAATGACAACGGTGGTAATAGCAAAGAATTTGCGGCGGTCGAAAATGGTTCCCAGGATACCAAACACCAGGGCAGCAGGAATTGAAAGCTTTATAAGCAACCCTACAAGGGCTCCGATAGGATTGCCTCACCCGGGCTGAAGTATTATACTTGCACCGGCAGCCAGGGCCGCTACGACAAGTAACATTACCGCAATTTTTCCGAAACGCATTTTTAACTCTCCCGAAAAGCACTAAATAAAAGTTTGATACCTTAATTAGTTCCACCGTTAGGTGTCCTGCGGACTGTTGCGAAAACAGTATTTGTCATTCCCGCGCAAGCGGGAATCCAGCTTTTTCGTTCTGGACCCCTGCTTCCGCAGGGGTGACATTGTCGGTCTTTGTTTTCCACAACGGATACTAATTATATCAACCGCCAACCAATCAGTCAATTGTGGGAGTTTTTAAATAGCGGGTATAGCCCACTCGCCGGGTTACGCCTATATTGTCAAAATAATCGAGAAGCGGAATGGCGAATTTCCTGGTAGTATCAAGCAGATACTTGAACTTTACACTTTCCAGTCGGCCTTCTTTATTGATGAACGAGACTAAAATTTGACGGGCCTGCTCAATTGCCTCGCTGTGGAAAAGCAGCCCCGCACCAATTGCAGCCGAATCGTCCGGATGGAAGCCAGGCTTGTGTTTGGCTCTTTCGCCTCCGGACAATCGGTGCAGGGCAACCCGGACGAGACGTTCCTGCTCGATTAGTATCTGCAGAATTTTATGCACCTTTTCCGGAGCCGCCGCGGTATGTTCAATAACTTCTTCGTATTTTGGTGGATTAAAGGGCCGGTCTGCGAAGAGTGATTCGACACTCTGAAGTAATTTTTGCTCATCTTCACTAAACTTCTCTCGATGCTCAGGCAAAGCCAGACGATGTTTTCTTTCGATTAGTTTTCCCTGTGAGATTAGCTGCTTGAGAATGCTGTCGAAAACAATCCTCGATTCTCGATACTCGATACTTGATTCTCGACGAGCATCGAGCATCCGGCATCCAGCATCGAGTAACTGCTCGATGGTCAATCCGGGGCTTTCGGGCTTGCTGTGGTGAAAGTCACTAACGATGTTAAGCAGTTGCTTCTGGACATTATCAGCCGTGTCTGTGTGGATATACAGCTTTGAATCCAAATACAATACCTTATCCTGCTGTACAAGCTCGGCGATGATTGCTTTGAGCCGTTCGGGAAGTATCTTGGTACGGATTGAAAGTTCAGTTTCATTGACAGCAAAGGCCTCGGCGGTTTTTATGCAGTCCTGGGGACTCCTATGCAGTACTCGACAAAATCCTTATCGGTAAGCACGGCCCGGGCACGGTCTTTGGCGTCCTGGACCGTCTGGGGATTATTTCGTCTTAACTTCTCTGGAAGCGCCTCGACAATCATTCCGCCGCCGATTGTCTGGACGGGCGAGAGGGTTCGCAGTATGAAACGGTCGCGTGGGGCCGCTACAACAGGCTCGTTTAATATGATTTGAACCAGACACTCGCTGCCGGCAGTGGCCCTGCTTTCTTCCAGCAGATATACCGTAGCAACAATTTCGGAGGTGCCGGTGTGAAACTTTATCTTAGTACCATTTTTAAGGGGGGTTTTTATACGAGCGAGGACACGAAGTTTACACAAGTACCACTGCTGCGGCTGGAAAAATTCGCCGAGCGTAACCACATTACCGCGTTTGACGGTCTTGTAGTCCCACTGAGGGACATTGAGCGCGGCGCATTGGCCGACCATAGCAATCTCGCTGTCTCGTTTATAGACCTGTATGGCTTTTATTCGGCCTTTTGTTCCGTGCGGGAAAAGAGTCATCGCCTCGCCGATCTTAGCTGTGCCTGCAACCGGAATGCCGGTAACCACCGTGCCGTAACCCTTGACAGAAAATGTCCGCTCGACCGGCAGTCGAAATACGCCGTCGGTTCTCTTCGGTTCGATTGTGCCGACAAGCTCTTGAAGGGCCTCGTAAAAAACATCGAAGCCCTGGCCTGTTATGCCGGATACGGGAAGAATCGGGGCTTCTTCCAAAAATGTGCCGACAAGAAAATCCTTGACCTCGGCGGTAAC
>JBDRTM010000419.1:0-18064 GCA_043824065.1 Planctomycetota bacterium
GTTGTTCCGCAGAAGGCAGTCGCCCGTGTTACCTTCGACGATGGCCTAATCCATAACATCGACTACCCAATCAATGATGAGGTCTTTGTTGATTACCAGAGCCCCGGAATGCGAACTACCGTCAACATACTTGACGGCGCAGAAATTCCTGTTCCCTACACTCGTTACGCGTCTTTACGCGGATATGAAGATAGCGTGATAAATATGTCCGGCGGTTCGGTACATTATGTATACACCCAAGACCGCAGCCAGTTTACTTTTTCGGGGGGTTTAACATTCTGGGACATGGATCTCCACGGGGGCCAGGCTGCTATCCTGGGTGGAACCGTGGAACGGGTCTTGTTTGCCCGTGGTAGCAGCCAGGTTACGATTTCCGGCGACTTTATAGTTCCTCATTTGTGTGCCGCCGAAAGCGGCCAGGTTAAAATTTTCGGCGGCTCGATAACCCACGTGATGTTCCTACACAATGATGCAGTGGTAACGGTGTATGGTTCGGATTTTGCCGTTGATGGGGAGCCGTTTGGTTATGGGGAACTCGATTCTATCTACGGCGGCAGCCCCTCTTGGGAACCCGGTAGGCGCCTCACGGGTATCCTTGCCAGTGGTCAGATGATCGATAACAGATTATTCTACATTGGCCATGATGCCAAAATGGTTCTTACTCCAATTCCAGCTCCTGGTGCTCTTATTCTTGGCAGCATCGGTGTAGGTATTGTCGGCTGGCTGCGGAGACGCAGAATACGTTAAATATCCGGATAGAATATCAGTTTACGGGCGGTGGACAGGCGATCGGGGTAACTATGCTCGACGGTTTTAGTCTGCAAGGGAACGGACGTTAAAAACGGGTCTTCCTATTAGGGTCGGTTCCATTGTTTCATCAACTCGCGGATTTTTTCCGGATTCCATCTGTTCGATTTCGGATAGTCCTGGTTGGCTTCCAGCTCCTCGATGGATGGGGTCTTTGATGGTACGCCATCAGGCGGTACTTCGACCCCTGCAATCCACACCAGAGCGTTTAGCACAAGTTTGCGAAAGTCATTGGACGCCCAGCTCCAATGCCAGTGTCCGCCGGTGAAGCCGAAGCCGCGTCCGCCGTCCGGCCGCTCGTAAGCCCATGCCACGTGTTCCGGCATACCCATCCGCGCACGGACGTGCCGATTGGCGCGATGAGCGTCCTCACCTTGCTTACGTGTACTGTCAGGCGGGACAGCGGTGAGTATCGGCGTTACGTTTTTCATATTCTCACCGAAGCGCATATGGTAGTACCACTCGTCATCCATCGAGAAAGGCCTGACGCCGCGGGTGATGGGGTGTTTTGGCAGTGTCTCGAATTTGGCCTCCCAGTGCGGATTGACCGACCAGTACGTCTCGTAGTATCCACCGGTCCAGTTAAGCATATAATCACCGGGCTTACCCTTGGGCACCTCGACCGCATAGTGGATAGTTGCTATGCCTACACCTTTTTTGGCTAACTTGTCCACCTGCTCAAGGTGTTTCATAACCACGTGCCCTCCGCCACCGTCACAGTAAATTGCAATCGCATCGGCATTATCGAAAGCGGTCGGGTCCTTGGGCCAGCCGTTAAGGTATGCCGTGGCATAAACGCCTGGCATACTCTCGTTCAGCGATTTTGCCAGCAGTAAGCAGCCGGCGTTATGCTCGTGGGCGCCGTAACCATGGCTGCACGGGCCGGCTACCAAAACTATCTTTTTCCTTTCCTGCATTTTCAACCGTTTAAGCTGAATTTCCTTGAACTGTACCGTCATTGGCGGTCCCGAATGTAACTGCAGCGCCAGCACACCCGAAAGCTCTCGCTGTTTTCGGTCGTTATCAATTACCTCAGCAGTAACTTTACCGTTGAGCTTAAGAATGATATGGTCGCCTCGGGCGATGATGTGATATTCGTTCCAGTCATCCTTTTTGATATTGGTAAACAGACTGTCGGAATCCCCGATTGGCGTGTGGGTCATCTTGCCATCCGAGCCGATGATGGTTTTTTGCCCACGCTCGGCAAGCATCCCCCGGCCTCGCTCGTCGTAAAGTGCGCCGGCATATCGACCAGTCATATCGATGTCCGCCTGGTAGCCGATGGCGTGGCCATCCTCTTCGACCCGGCTGCGAATCTGAATGCCGGAGTTGGCCGCCGGTGTTCCGCTGATGCGATACTTCAGCTTTAGCTCGAAGTCGTCCAGCTCACCCAATTGCCATACAAGGAATTGATTCGTTTTCACAGGATGCTGCTGGGTCGAGCGAGCGGTGATTGCATCGTCCTGGACCGACCAGCAGCTCATATCCGGTGCTTTGAAGCCGTCGAGCGTTTTGCCGTCGAAGATTGGCTTAAAACCGGCTTGCCCAGCGGCCCCGCTCGTAACAAACCCTAAAAGACCGAACAACATAACACAAACGAGTTGTAAACGAACTGTACGCATAATAGATCCTCCTGTGTAACTGTTAGTTTTGAACATTTGAGAATTCGAATTTTTAATTTGTTTAGAATTTCGACCCAGCAACGCTGGGTTCTGATCGATACCCGCCGCTGGCGGGTAGGATTTCGAATTTCCCTTCGTTATACCGTGGCATTTAGCCAGCGGCTTGCCATTGTTCTTTGACAAACTTCAAACCGTCGGTATAGACCTGCTCGCGGCTGGGGAAGAAATCCCGCCAGACACGTGTGGCGGCAGCGAGGTCCGGCAGTGCCCGTCCGAACGCCTCAATTACCAGCCATTTATCGAAGCCGCCTGAGCGCAGTGCCTCGAATGTACCGGGCCAGTCAATGTGGCCTTTGCCCGGAGTGCCGCGGTCGTTCTCGCTAATGTGCACATGATTAATTACATCAATCTCTCGACCGATACATCCGACAGGGTCTTTCTCTTCGATGTTGGCGTGGAAAGTATCGAACAGAACGCCGCAGTTGGGATGGTCAACACGCTTGACATAATCTGCCGCGTCAGCCATTGTATTGAGAAAATAGCATTCGAAGCGGTTGAGGGGTTCCACAGCCAGAGCCACGTTTGCTTTGGCGGCAAGCTCTGCTGCCTTGCGGTGCACCTCGGCTGCCCGCTGCTTTTCCTCTTCAGTGGGGGCCTGGCCTGTGAAGATACCCAGCGGCTGATAGAAAGGCCCGCACAAAACTTCAGAGCTTAAAGCCGCTGAGCAGTCAATCGCCCACTTTAGGTGTTCAGCAGCTCCTTCACGGTTAGCGGCGTCAGCGCTAACGGGGTTGTGCTCCTCGTCCGGGATGACTGTGACGGATGTGCAGGTCAGGCCGTTGTCCGTAATCGCTTTACCGACCTTTTCAAAGTGTGCGGGCCGGCCCTCGAAAAGAGGAATCTCGACTCCGTCATAGCCAACTTTCTTGAGCGTTTCCAACAGGGGAAAATCCTCTTCGGTAACGTGTGTGGTCCACAACAACATATTAAATCCGACTTTCATTACAGTTTCTCCTTCTACTTATTACGGTTAATAATTATATTGTCTCTGAAGATGGCTAATTAAATACTCACCAATCAGAATCCTTTAGTATTCGATCAGTTCGCGGCTGCTGAGACCGGCGTCAGTCCGGCTGTCCAGGCGCAACCTCGCCGTAAAAGCTCGGCAGCAGGTGGATTCTCAATCGCTTTTACATCGTGGCCCAAAGCACAATGAAACACCCGACCTCTGCCGTATTTGAATACAAACGCCATCGGGTAATCCTTGCCGTCCACCTTGGAGCGTGCGGTTGCGAGCAGGTCAATCGGCCTCTCGCCCGCAAGACAGGTGTATAGCTCATCATCGGTTTGGAAAGAGGCCATCCCCCGCGTAATGGGATGCTCCTTATTGACAATGTCCACGCGGAAAGGTCCTCTGGGGTCGTGTGCCCTGAGGTTCGGGTCCCAGACCCGGCCGGCGAGATTGCGATATTCCGGCCAGTCCCGAAATGCGCCACAGCCAAAATGCAGAACAAATAGGCCCTTGCCATCACTAACGAATTTTTTTAGGTTCGCACGAGCCTCCCAGCCGGGCGTGGGCTTTTCCCAGCTCATAAAGTGAACCACAACCACGTCGTAGTCGTGCACTTTGTCCGTCCCCAGGAATTCCGGATATTCTACCACATCCACCTTCATTCGCTGGTCTTCACCGAGGACCTCAGCCAGCGCCGGAGCCGTCTTTTTCCATTCATGAGCCGGATGGTCGATGCCGGTAACTATCAGTACCCTCTTACCAGGCGCTCCACTGGGGCTTTCTACCGAAGCTGTCTGAGTCAAACTGCAACCGGCCACAAAAATAACCAACGCTACAAATACCGCTGCATACTTCATAATCCATTCTCCATAGCAGTGCTACTGCAAAAGATGAAAACCGTTCTCCTTCGAAGCTTTGTTCGGTGGGCTAAAACCCACCCTACGAAACTCCGGTACGAAACCGAATAACGTATAACGTCGCCGTACCGGCGACGGCTAAACGACCGCCCCCCGGCACAGGTCCGGGGGCTAAACTAAATATTGTTTTGCAATATAACAGGTTATGTTACCGGCTGTCAAATCCTATTTTTCACGCGATTACCCCTTTCTAATTGTGGAGCAGGGGGTTGCATATCTTACTTCGATGTGGTATAAGGACAAGAAGTTAGTTGGAAGTAACAGGTAATCAGAGGTTAATAATCAGTGATATGGAAACAACAGAATTAAAATCAGCAATATCAGAGCTATCGGCCCGGGTTGCGAAAATCCGGGACTGGCTTTGACTTGTCCAACAAGAAATCCCATCTGCAAAAACTGGAAGCCCGGATGTCCAAGGCGGGATTCTGGGACAATCCTGATACCGCCCAGTCCGTGGTCTCTCAATTGAGCGCACTTAAATCAGCCATTGAGCCGGTGGAAGAAATACAGCGCGAGGTTAAAGACCTTCAGGAGCTGTTCGAATTAGCAGCGGCTGAATCGGATAAGAATGAGCTGGCACAGTTGGTCGATGACCTAAGTGCACTTGTCAAAAGGTGCGAACAGGTCGAATTAGCCGGACTGCTATCCAGACCCGAAGATATGAAGAGCTGCTTCTTTAGTATTCACGCCGGGGCAGGAGGAACTGAGAGCTGCGATTGGGCAAATATGCTGCTTAGAATGTACACGCGGTACTTCGAGGCAAACAAATACAAATTCCAGGAGCTTGATATCACGCCGGGAGAAGAGGCGGGAATTCGGTCGATAACACTGCGAGTCAGCGGGCCTTTTGCATTCGGCAGGCTCTCGTGCGAAACCGGCGTGCATCGGCTCGTTAGAATCAGCCCATTCGATTCGCAGAGCAGGCGGCATACGAGCTTTGCCGCGGTGGACTGCGTTCCGGAATTTGATGAGGATATCGACATTGAAATAAACGAAGAGTACCTGCGAATTGATTTTTATCGCGCCAGCGGGGCCGGGGGTCAGCATGTGAACAAGACCAGCTCGGCCGTACGGATTACACACGGGCCGACCGGTATCGTAGTGCAGTGCCAGAACGAAAGAAGCCAGCACAAAAACAGGGCCCAGGCGATGAAGGTGCTCAAGGCCAGATTGTATATGCTCGAGCAGCAAAAACGGGATGATGAGCTTGCAAAACTGTACGGCAATAAGGGCGAAATTGCCTGGGGAAGCCAGATACGAAGCTACGTTCTGCAGCCTTATCAAATGGTCAAGGACCATCGAACCAGCTTCCAGACCGGTAATGTGGATGCGGTGCTGGATGGAGAGCTTAACGGATTTATCGAAAGCTATCTGCGGCATCGAGCGAAAAACAAGCAAAAGTAAAAAGTGAAAATAAAGGCCAGAAAAGATGAAAAAGATTATTGATGTTGAACTAAAAACACGGAAGGTTGATTTCAGCAAGTGCAAAACAGACCTGCTTGCAGTGGGGCTGTTTTCGGATGCTAAAGGGCTGGATAAATTAAATGCACAGCTCAACGGTATGCTCAACGGTGCAATCGAGCGGTTGATTAAATTAGGCGATTTCAAAGCAAAGGAGGGAACCAGTGCAATCGTTTATGGCAACGACAGGATAGGGGCCGAAAGGGTCCTGCTGGTCGGCTTAGGTGAAAAGAAAAAAGCAACGCTGGATACGCTCCGCAAAGCGGCATCCAACGCGGCAAAAAAGTCGGTGGAAATGAAAATAGAAACTATCAGCCTGGCGCTGCACAAAGCATTTGGCGGACGATTCGATTTATCTGCAATGGGCAGGGTCGTAGCGGAAGGGACATATTTCGGCAGCTATCGCTATGATGAGTTTGTTACTGAGAGCGAAAACGGACGGGCGGATTCGCTTAAAGCTGAGCTGATTGATTCAGACTCGGCAAAAATGAAAAAGTTAAACAAAGGTCTTTTGAGCGGGGCTGCTATCGGCAAGGCACAAAGCTATGCCCGGACCTTAGCAAATCGGCCGGCCAACGTAATAACTCCAGCCGAGTTGGCCGCCGCCGCAAAAGAGTTAGCCGGTAGTGCAAAGAGGTTGAGCTGTACGGTTTTTGACGAAAAGCAGTTGGCTGCAAAGGGTATGGGCGGAGTGCTCGCGGTCGGCTCAGGCTCGCAAAATAAGCCGAGATTTATTGTTTTGAAATACAGCCCCGCCGGCAGAGCCGCAAGTCGTCGGCCAACGATTGGTCTGGTGGGCAAAGCGATAACCTTCGACTCCGGCGGAATAAGCATTAAGCCGGCCGCCAATATGGACCAGATGAAATTAGATAAAAGCGGTGGTATTGCAGTGCTGGCAACGATGAAGGCTGTGGCGGAGCTGGGATTACCGGTCAATGTTTACGGTATAATCCCATCGGCGGAAAACTTACCGAGCGGAACGAGCTATCGACCCGGTGACATTATTACAACCTTCAGCGGCAAAACCGTTGAGGTGCAAAATACCGACGCCGAAGGCAGGATGATACTGTGTGATGGTCTTGACTACGCCGTCAAACAAAAATGCGATATTATCATTGACATAGCAACATTGACGGGGGCCTGTATGGTTGCTCTCGGCAAATATATGGCCGGTCTGATGGGCAACGATGAAAAACTGATAAAGCAATTGCAGAGGGCCTCAAAGGACAGCGGTGAAAAGGTCTGGCCAATGCCGAGCAGCGAGGAGTACGCAAAAGAGATGAAGAGCAAGATAGCCGACCTGAAGAACACCGGCAGTAAATGGGGCGGAGCCTGCACGGCGGCAGCCTTTTTGAGGCAATTTGTCGGCGATACAAAATGGGCACATCTGGATATTGCCGGTATGGACATATTCAGCAAGCCTTCGGAATTTTCAGCGGAAGGCTCAACCGGATTTGGCGTGCGGTTACTTACTACTTATCTTATGAATTTAGTTATGAGTCAAAGAAATGGCTAAAAAAAGCAAGACCATAGATACCGAGAGAATCAGAAAAGCGGTCAAGGAAATACTCTTAGCGGTTGGTGAAGACACCGAGCGCGAGGGATTAAAGAAAACACCGGAACGGGTGGCAAGGATGTACGCTGAACTTTTAGGCGGTATGTACGAGGACCCTAAAAAATATCTTAGCATCTTTAGTGAAAACTACGACGAAATCGTTCTGCTGCGTGACGTACCATTTTATAGTATCTGCGAACATCATCTAATGCCGTTTATCGGTTCAGCTAATGTTGCTTATTTACCTTCGGGCATGGTGCTTGGTGTCAGCAAATTAGCACGCGTTGTGGACTGTTTTGCCCGCCGACTACAGACACAGGAAAGGCTTACGTACCAGATAGCCGATTTTATAATGAACAGCTTAAAGCCGCAGGGTGTCGCTGTTGTGCTGGAAGCTTCACATAGCTGTATGACCATCCGGGGCATAAAGAAGCCCGGCTCGGTAATGGTAACATCGGCACTTCGCGGGATATTTAAGAGAGACCCGAGAAGCCGAAATGAGGTTATGAGCCTGATGCATAACAGCAGCAAGTAAGGGATTTTGTTTATGCATAAACTGGCCAGGCACGTGCGGTTTTCGATTAATCCTTTTCTGTCAAAAGAAATTGAAGGGTCCAACTCGTTTGTGTCTAAGCCGGCCGGTGAAGGACTGTCAATATTCTTAGAATTATCTGTCGAAGTGGCGGGTGAGGTCGAACCGGCTACGGGATTTGTTGTTAATGTAGCCGATATTGACAAGAACGTTCGCGAATTCGTAGTGCCGGTTTTTGCCGAGCGAATAAAAAAAGATTTTCGCCGGGCCAAACACATTGGTTTCTTTGCAGTGGCTGAGCTTCTAAAATCAGCCTGGAGCAGATTGGCTGATAAGTTTGGGCCGGCCCAGTTAAGCAAATTGAGCCTGAAGCTGAATCCTTTCAGGAAGATAGTTATAGATTCGAAAGATTTGGAGATGGTTTACTTTAGTGAGAAATTCGAATTTGCAGCGACGCACAAGCTCTGGAACAACGATTTCTCCGAAGAGCAGAATTTTGAGGTTTTCGGAAAATGCGCAAACCCCGCCGGTCACGGCCACAACTATATCGTTGAGGTCACGATAAAAACGCCTGCAAATAAAAATGATTTCCATATCAGCGATTTTGAAAAAGTAGTTGACAACGAGCTGATAAAACTCGTTGACCATAAGAATTTGAATGCCGACGTTAGCCAGTTCAGCAGAACCAATCCCACCGTTGAAAATATTGCAGCTTTCGCATGGAACAGACTCGTGGGCAAATTCGGCCAGGCGGCTCTGTATTGTGTTACGATTTGGGAAACCGACAAGACATACAGCTCGTACTACGGCCTATGAAATAGTGAATAACGTAGCCCAAAAGCGAGTTGGTGCTCTGTCAAGTGTGCTTTGAAGTGTTGTCATTCCGCACTTGATGCGGAATCCATTCTCATCAATAATCTGGATTCCTGCTTTCGCAGGAATGACAATTATCAATTGATTTTTGCCAGAGCATTAGTCTGATAATGGTTTATCGTAAAGCAAGGTCAGGGGAGCAGGAGTTACGAGTCAGTCCTGAGCTTTTCGTCAAACATCTAACAGGTAGTGGATAGTGGCTGATAGAGGACAGATAACCAAACACAAGTTGAGCGTCGGGATATTGCTGTTTACAGCATTATTTTTTTTATACAGTCTGGCAAGTCCCGGCAACCTGCCCGGTGACACGGAGATACGCTGGTCGGTTTCCAGGCAAATTCTTCGCAGCGGAAGTTTTTCGCTGGAAGAGGACTTCCAGAGTCGCAATTGTGCAATCGGTATGGACGGGAAGCGCTATGCAGTTTCCGGCCTTGGGCAGTCGCTCTGTTTGCTGCCTTTCGCCGGGCTTGGTTTAATCTTAGAGAAGGTTACACCGCTCAGTGCCGATGTATCGGATTTGTTAGCACAGTTTCTGGCCTCGGTAATTCTCTTTCCGGCAATGGGGGCAGCAGCGGTCTGGGTTTTTTATCACCTGATGCTTTCACTTGGTTACAGCGTGAGGACATCGCTTATCGCTGCGGCCGTACTGGGTTTTGCTACGATGCACTTTCATTACTCGGTAAATACACAGGAGCAGACACAGATAACCCTGCTGTTGGTCCTGGCAATATGGATAATGGTCAAGTATTATCAACAACAACGTTTTGTTTACGTGTGGCTATTCTGCGTGGTGCTGGGGCTTTGTCTTTTGTTCAGGCCGTCATCGGTCTCTGCGGTCCTGCCCATATACCTAATAGCCCTCGGCGGCGAAATGTTCACATCAGAAAAAACAGTGCGAGCCAGAAGGCTAAGCAAATGGCTGGCAGCGGGTGTTTGTGGAGCCGGCAGTTTCCTTGTGCTTTTAGGTTGGTATAACTATGTCCGGTTTGGCAGCGTTTTTGAAAGCGGCTATGGACTATCTACAACCACTTCGCTGGGCGGCCACGGGCTGTTTGAAAGCTCGCCTTTGCCGACTCTGGCAGCGATGCTGTTCAGCCCGGGAAAGAGCATATTCCTCTACAATCCGGTCCTTTTACTCTTTCCGTTCTGTATCTATGGTTTTTACCGTCGTCATAAGGCAGTGGCCCTGGCCATTACAGCCGCGATTATAAGCAATCTTGTCTTCCACAGCTTTTTCACAGCCTGGGCCGGCGATTATGCCTGGTCAATCAGATATCAAGTGCCGGTGCTGCCGTTCTTAATTTTGCCGATGGTGGTTCTGTTCGGCAGAGAGGTGAAAACTATGGCAAAAATTTTAATCATATCACTGATATCAATAAGCTGCGTCATACAGTTGGCCTCAGTAGCATACGATTTCAATCTTGAATTCATCCAAAATCCTAATCATCACGTAATCGCTGATAATTACGTTTGGGACTGGTCGCAGTCTCATTTGCGGAAGCGATTTGAAAATATTATCGGACACCTAACCGGTAACCGCAGCTTTAGCTCAGTGAAGGTAACGAATGAAGACCCGATGCTGCTGAAGTTCAATCGGAGCAAGCGGGATGTACAAACCGCCTATTGTGTAAATTTCTTTCCCTTCAAGGCAAAGAGTATGTTGACTTCGGAAAAGCTGTTTTATCCGCTATTGTGCTTCTGGCTTGCTTTGTTAGTGCTTTTTTGCGTGGCGGCGTTCAAACTAATTCGCTTCTTCATAAAGGTAACGATAACCTAAAGCTATGTTCTTTATTTGCCGATACTTATGTATGATAGTGAGGCCGTATTTGTTTGTATGCGCAGCCGACGGGGACGGAGTCTGTGAAAAATTGATTATTGACTTGACTATTGATTATTGACTATTATTCTTTCAGCAGCAGTAAGCTTTTACGTGAGTTTGATATGAGATTATTAGTTACAGGCGGGGCAGGTTTTATCGGCTCTCATCTGGCGGAGCGGCTGCTCAAAGATGGTAATAAGGTGCTCGTTATCGACAACCTCAGCACCGGCAGTTTGGAAAATATCGAAAGTTTCAAAGAGCATACCGGCTTTGAGCTCGTTGAAGGTGACATCCGTAACGCTGAGCTGATAGAGCCTCTGATTGAGCAGAGCGAAGCGGTCTTTCATCTGGCTGCGGCAGTCGGTGTCAGGCTGATAGTCGAAGACCCGGTACTTACGATAGAAACAAATATCGGCGGCACTGAGATAGTGCTGGATATAGCCAACAAATTCGGCAAAAAAATTCTGATCGCTTCAAGCAGCGAAGTGTACGGCAAAAGTGAGGCAGTTCCATTTCGTGAAGATGACGATATTGTGCTCGGCAGCACCAGTCTATCCCGGTGGTCGTATGCCTGCAGTAAGGCGATAGACGAATTTTTGGGCCTGGCTTTCTATCAACAGTATGGATTGGGCGTGGTAATCGGCAGGTTCTTTAATACAATCGGGCCGAGGCAAACAGGTCAATACGGAATGGTGGTACCCCAATTCGTCCAAAGGGCGTTGAGGAATGAGCCGGTCCTGATATACGGGACGGGCAAGCAAACGCGATGCTTTTGTTACGTGGCCGACCTCGTAGAGGCGGTTATCAATCTGATGAATTGCAAACAGGCGGCAGGTAAGGTATATAATATAGGTTCAAGCGAAGAGATTGCCATTGAAGACCTGGCTGATAAAATTATCAAAATGACAGGCAGTAAAAGCGAAAAGCAATTTGTGCCCTATGAAGTTGCTTACGGAAGGTCAATTGAGGACATGATGCGGCGGGTGCCAAGCCTGGAGAGAATCAAAAAAACGATCGGCTGGGAACCAAAAACAAGCCTGACCGAAATGTTGCAGCTAATTATTGATAACGAAAAGCGTAAAATGGACCAAATATTATGAAAAAAGCATTGATTACCGGTATTACCGGTCAGGACGGCTCATATCTTGCCGAGCTGCTGCTGGAAAAAGGTTACCAGCTCTGGGGTATCATGCGGCGAAGCTCGTCGTTTCATACAGGCAGGATTGACCATTTGTATAAAGACCCGCACGAACAGCCACGACTCAGATTGATTTATGGGGATTTGACCGACGGCAGTAACCTTTCAACAATTATTAACGAGATTAAGCCCGATGAGGTCTATAATTTAGGCGCACAAAGCCATGTTCGGGTAAGTTTTGATATGCCTATCTACACGGCTGATACGGATGCTCTTGGAACACTTCGGCTATTGGAGGCAATCCGTTCCAGCGATAAGCCGGCCAAGTTTTATCAGGCCTCCAGCAGCGAGATGTACGGCAAGGTCGTCGAAACACCGCAAACAGAAAAGACGCCGTTTTATCCGCGAAGTCCATACGGCTGTGCCAAGGCATACAGCTTTTGGCAGACGGTGAACTATCGAGAAGCTTATGGATTGTTTGCATGTAACGGGATTCTATTCAATCACGAATCGCCGAGGCGAGGCGAGACATTTGTTACTCGAAAAATTACACGAGCGGCGACGAGAATTAAATTGGGCCTGCAGGACAAACTCTTTTTGGGCAATCTGGAGGCAAAACGGGACTGGGGTTTTGCCGGCGATTATGTCGAAGCAAACTGGCTTATGCTCCAGCAGGACAAGCCGGACGACTATGTTGTGGCCACAGGCGAAAGCCATTCGGTCAGGGAATTTGTGGCGGAGGTCTTTAGCTATCTTGACCTGGATTGGCAAAAGTATGTCGAAATCGACCGGCGGTATTTTAGACCGAGCGAAGTTGACTACCTCCAGGGCGATGCGAGCAAGGCAAAAAAGGTTCTCAAGTGGGAGCCGAAAGTAACCTTTACAGAGCTTGCGAGAATGATGACCGATGCCGATATGGAAATCGCCGAGAACGAGAAAATTATCAAAGACCACCAAAAAGCAAAACAATGAGCACTTTTTTTGAGAACAGACGAGTTGTTGTTACCGGCGGCGCCGGTTTCTTAGGCGGCTTCGTTACTGAAGGGCTGCAAAAACGGGGCTGCAAGAATATCCTTGTGCCTAAAATTGAAGACTATGACCTGGTCAATATAAATGACATAAATCGGATGTATGAAGATATGAAGCCGGATGTTGTTGTTCACCTGGCTGCGGTCGTGGGCGGCATCGGCGCCAATCGCGAACATCCGGGCGAGTTTTTCTATAAGAACTTAATGATGGGTGTTCAGCTCATCGAGCAGGGCAGACTGCGAAACATTGAAAAGTTTGTCGCGATTGGTACGGTTTGTGCATATCCGAAATTTACGCCGGTGCCGTTTAAGGAAGAAAATATTTGGAACGGGTATCCGGAGGAAACTAATGCACCATACGGACTGGCTAAAAAAATGCTGCTGGTTCAATCGCAATCTTACCGGGCCGAATATGGTTTTAATTCGATATTTCTGCTGCTGGTAAATCTTTACGGCCCCGGCGACAATTTTGACCCCGCCGGCAGCCACGTGATTCCTGCGCTGATAAAGAAATGTGTTGATGCCATTGATAGTGGCGCGGATTATATTGACTGCTGGGGGACAGGTAGTGCTTCGCGCGAGTTTATTTATGTCGCCGATGCTGCTGAGGGAATTCTTTTGGCGACAGAACATTACAACTGCCCTGAGCCGGTCAACATCGGTGCCGGATTTGAAATAACGATAAAGGAGCTTGCTGAAAAGATTGTTGAGCTTACGGGCTTCACCGGTGAAATCCGCTGGGACAGCTCCAAGCCGGATGGTCAGCCAAGACGGCGGCTGGATGTCTCAAAAGCTAATAAATACTTCGGCTTCAAGGCCAAAACCCCCTTCGATGAAGGCCTTAAGGCAACAATAGACTGGTATCGAAAGCATAAAACAAAATAGCCACACATCAACTGCTATCGGTTAAAGCCGATAGCTTAAGGCACAAAGGCACATAGTTACAAAGGCACAAAGTGATATTTTTCTTCTTTTTTCTTTGTGCCGTTGTGCCTTTGCCACTCTGTACCTCTACCATACATAATGTTCAAACGATTCTTTATATTACTTTTATTGTTGTGTCACTGCAAGCTGGTCAGTGCCGGGGAAAATCTGGCACTACGCAAAAGTTACAAACTCTCGCCGAAACCTAATTATCATTTGTGCACTGATAAGTCCGACGTAATTCAACTTACCGACGGCAGGACATCCGGCAGTAAATGGACGAACAAAAGCACAGTAGGCTGGCAGAAAGCCGAACCGGCTGTGGAAATCGTGATAGACCTCGGCAAGAAGTCCGCTATCTATGAAGTCCGTATCCACACCATTGGGGGAGGCTTCGCAGATGTAGAGTTTCCTGAATTCGCCGCTGTGTTATTAAGCGATGACAATCGAAAGTTTCGATTTGCCGGACTGGTAAGTAGTAAAGATTTGGAAAACGTCCGAGCACGCGGCTACCGCGGAGTCTCCCGGACGATGAGTATTCGGGATATAAACGCCTCGGGACGATACGTCAAATTAGTAATAAGGCCAAAATGGCGTTACGTATTTCTTGACGAAGTAGAGGTATTCGGCGATTCGTTGCCGGCTGCAAAAAATATCAAACTTCGGAACGACCTCGAAGTATTCACGAGTTCTGAAGAGCTACTAAAAAGAATTTACGATTACCTGCAGTTGCGTGAAAACGCTGCCGCGGCACTCAAAAGTACCAAAGCGAACCGGTCTAATCTATCCGGCCAATTCAGTGAGAAAATGTTTTCTGAACTTGAAAGACAGGCCCAAAAAGCGGATACACCTACAAAACTGCTTGCCATAAAGGAGCAGGTAGGCAAAACCCGATCCGGAATATATAAGGCGGTGTATGGAAAGCCATTCGTGTGCCTGCCGGCAAATCCGATGGAGATTGTATTTGAAAAGAAGATGCTCCTTGGCGAAAGCGCCAAAGACATAAGTGTTCAAATGTGGCAGAATGAATACGAGTCGGCTGCATTTAACATTGTAAATTGCTCTGATGAGATGATGACAATGGCTGTTTCTATCTCGCCCTTGCTCAGCCCTGCCGGTAAGAAAATAGATAGTCAAAGAACGTTCACAATCAGAAGAGCGATATACGTTAAAGGCAGTACGGTCGGTTCAATTGCCGATGCCCTTGTTTTGCAGGCGGAACGTCCATTTATTTTGCAGCCGGGCGAGCTGACACAAATATGGTTGACGATATTTAATCCGACGTTGACGGCCGGCATCTATAAGGGCCGAGTTGGTGTTTTGGCGATAACCACAAAGGGGGAAAACCTGCCGATAGAAACTATTCCCATTACCATAGAGGTCCAAAAGCACGAATTTCCTGAGAACTTTGCCCTGAATACGTGTAACTGGGCGTATTATAAAGTTGCCTCTGCGGCCGAGATAGCTGAAGACCTTCATAATCATCGTATTAATGTTTATACTGTTCCTCCACAGGACCTTCCTTTTCTGCGATTTTCATCGGACCGGCCCAATGTCATCAGAAAACAGAATTTCACAAAGTTAGATAACGCTCTTCAGTATCACAATTACGCTAAGACATATCTGCTTTGCTTAGACTTCAATAGCAGTAAGAAAGACCACGGCCGGTTCGGAAACGTCAAATGGATGACTCCGGAATGGAAGGCGGTTTTTTCACAATGGCTGAAAAACCTGGTAAAGCATCTCAACAATGCCGGCGTCGGTTACGATAAGTTTGCACTGTATCCGTTCGATGAGAGTCTGTGCGATGATTTTTATAAACTGGCCAAACTAATCAAAGCAACAGACCCAAAAGTAAGAATCTACGCCAACACCTTCGGCAAAGGCCCTAAAGATTTTATGCGATTTCGAGAGCTTATCGATATATGGTGCCTTCAGGACAGCCACTGCGAGCGAAATCCCCAATGGCTGGAGCAGATAAAAGACTTCGGAAAGCAAGTCTGGACCTACGAGTGTTTAAGGCCAATGAAAGCCAAAGACCCTTATTCGTACTATCGCCTGATGCCGTGGCGTGCTTTCAAGCGAGGCCAAACCGGGGCCGGCTTCTGGATTTACTACTACGGACTTAATTTTGAGACCGGCGCCGTTCCCTGGGACGATACTCTAAGACCTCGTGGCTTCTCCGGCGTTGTTTATGGCAGGGGAGGCAGCCTTGTGCCGGGACTATTGGAGAATATCGTTCCCTCGCGTCGTTGGGAAGCGTGGCGAGAGGGAGTTGAGGACTATCAATATCTTTACGAAGTACAAAAAGCCATAGACCTGATTGGTACTGAAAACCCGGCCAGAGCGAAACAAGCTCAAAAATCTCTTGAAGCTGCGGTTGATTATGTGTTAAGGAATTCCCGCGATTGTGATGCTGTTTATCAGGCCCGGAGAGAGCTTACTAAGATTCTGCTGGAAGTTAATAATGCAAGATAGAGCAGCACTGGAAACCTTCATAAAGAGCAGTAGTTATACAATCCCGCAATATATTAAGAGACTAAAATTCATATTTTCCGCGATATGTAAGTATGCTCAGTCCAAAAACAAGTCTATTGAAGAGCTTGAAATTTTAGAGTTCGGATGCGGTACAGGAGGGATCACATTTCCATTGACTTCTCTGGGCTCTCACGTAACGGCATTCGATATTGACCCGTCGGCGGTGTCCGGCATCTCAGAGCGTATTCAGAAAGAGAAGCTCAACAATGTCATTGTTATGCAAGCGGACGGCCATAGCTTTGATGACAGCAAGAGCTACGATTTGGTTATTGCCAGCGAGGTTCTTGAACATGCTGTCAATCCCCGGGAGTTTGTACGAAGAATCAGGGCCCGGGTCAATAAGGGCTCCTGGCTAATTGTAACTATTCCCAATGGGTATGGACCATGGCAGCTTAAGAGAAGGTTATCAATCATTGCTTATCTTCGCAGGAATAATTGGCTGCGTCGTATCGTTGCCAAGAAGCCTTATATTACAGGGCAGGGGCATTGTCAATTTTATACTAAGAAAAGATTTCTTAAGATGCTTTCCGCATTTTCCTTCAGCCTTAAAGATTTCGGCAAATCGGACTCCATATTAGCCATTTTTGAAACGAGATGGGGTCATCTCTTTGGCAAAGCAGACGTGTGGCTTGCAGATATTTTACCATGGTGGCTGGCAAGCGGCTGGTATTTTGTGTTTGAAGCAGAATGAATTAGATGTCGTTACGAAAACGGATAATAATTAACGCAGGGTCGAACTGGGCCAGCACGGTAGTGGCCGCGGTAGTTGGGCTGGTACTGGTTCGATTTATGTTGCGCGGCCTTGAGGTAACCGGCTATGGCGTCTGGGCTTTGCTGGCTACGGGGCTGCGCTACCCTATGATTCTCGAGAGGGCATTTGTATTAGCGATAAACCGTTTTGTGGCTTTTTACCGCAGCGACATAAAAGAATTGAATCGTTTTGTCTCGGCATCATTTATTATACTGACGGCGTTGGCGGTTTTGACTGTCGCAGCTGCGATACTGCTGTCCTTCGTAATCTCAGATATATTCTCGGCGATTACCGCTGAATTTGCACGCGATGCCAGGATTACGTGCATACTGGTTGGTATTACACTGGCCTTCAAGATGTTAGAGGCGAACTTCAGCGGGACATTACAGGGCTGTCAATACTACACTAATTATAATGCTGTTGTAATTACAGCTAATCTGCTCCGGGCGGTCCTTACCATAGGGCTACTTATGGTTTGGAAGAGTATAATCGCCGTCCAGTTAGCGTTCGGGATTACGGCGGCAATATCTGCACTGTCGATGTTTTTTGTTGCACGAAGGTCGGTTGCCGGTTTGAGCGTTAACGTACGGCTGATTAACAGAAAAACGCTGCGAGAGCTGTGGCGATATACGTCCCACTCGATAGGACGCTCGGGCAGCTCAATTTTTATGTATAGCACCCTGGCGCTATTGGTCGGGCGCGTTGGTACCGCGGCGAACGTTACAGCGTACGATATCGCCTCTAAGATTCCTGGGTTTGTCCGTGGATTTCTGGCGGCGACGCAGGTCGTTTTCCTGCCGGCTGTTTCGGATCTTTGGGCAAAAGGCCAAATCGAAACAATAAAAGCAGTCGTCAAGAAAGGAACTCGTATAAGCTCTGTTCTGGCCTGTGCCCTGCTGCTTTTGCTGTTTGTCTTCACGGAAAAAATTCTGGCTCTCTGGCTCAAAGGTGCCGTCCCGGAAGGCACAGTTTGGGTTACGCAAGTGTTAATCATATCGGTTCTTCCGGGCGGGCTTTTTGAAATATGGCTGCCGGCATTGGTCGGAATGGGACATCTGCGAGGGCTGACCATTGCGTCAATTGCGGC
>JBDRTM010000420.1:0-4319 GCA_043824065.1 Planctomycetota bacterium
CAATTTTGCAAAACTCATTATTATCAACCGACAATTTCTTGCCGACCTGCCGAGGTGTGGCTCTGGCACGGCTGGTATTCTATCACTTTATTAGCACTATTACAAAAAATTAGACACATAAGCTGACATTTTGACATTGACAGTTGAAATCCCAAGGTTCGATGAAAAAAGATTGACACCCGGCACTAAGCGAGGTAGATACCATACAGGTGCTGGGTATTAACGAAAGGGCAAACTCTATGTGGCTGTTAATCCTTCTTCTTCTCTCTGTCGTTTTCATCATTATCGCAACAACCAGGCTTAAACTGCACCCGTTTCTTGCACTGCTAATCGCCGCTTTTGGATATGGAATTGAGTTTTATGAAAGTCATCATCGCAACCGACTCGTTCAAAGGCACTCTCAAAGCTTACGAGGCCTGTGAAATCATTGCAAAGGCCATTTCCGAATCCACCCCCGAGGCTCAGCTTGTATTAAAACCAATGGCCGACGGCGGTGAGGGCACCGCACAAGCAATGATTAAAGCAGCCAACGGCCAATGGGTCCCGAAAACGGTAATGGGTCCCCTTCCACAAATGCAGGTCGAAGCGGGCTTTGCCTGGTTCGACGATGATAAAACAGCTCTTGTTGAGATGGCCTCAGCCAGCGGACTCGAGCTGCTTTCCACTGAACAGATGAATCCGCTCAACACAACCACCTACGGGACCGGCCAGCTTATAAAAGCTGCACTGGAATACGGTGCACAGAGAATCCTTTTGGCCGTAGGCGGCAGCGCAACTGTAGATGGCGGCATCGGCGCCGCTATGGCACTTGGCTGGAAGTTCCTCGACCACCAAAACAACCCTGTCCCGCTTGGCGGGGCGGGCCTTGAGAAAATCACAAAAATAATCAAACCCAAAAACCTCAGCCTTGTCCCGGTAGAAGTCCTCTGCGACGTTGACAATCCACTCTGTGGCGAGCACGGCGCCGCTAAAGTTTACGCCCCCCAAAAAGGCGCAACACCCCAAATGGTAGAGCAACTGGAAAAAGGTCTTGCCCGCCTGGCCGAGCTGGTCCGTAAACAGCTCCAGCGTGATATCGATGTCCCCGGCGCAGGCGCAGCCGGCGGATTGACTGCCGGCGCCATAGCCTTTATGAATGCCGCTGTCGTGTCCGGCATAGAAACAGTAATGGCCCGTAGCAACCTCCGCGCTGAGCTCGAATCCGCCGACTGGGTCATTACCGGCGAAGGCTCTTTCGACCGGCAATCGCTCTATGGAAAAGTCGTATCCGGAATCTTAAAAATGGCCTCACAATCACATACCCGCCTGGCCGTGCTCGCAGGCCAGGTTAATATGCCGCAGCAGGAGTATCAAAAAATCGGAATCGCCGCTGCCATATCCTGCAGAGAAGATAATATGTCCCTCGATTACGCGCTCGCAAACAGCCGAGAGCTGCTCTACTTGGCCGCACAACGTTTCGCAAAGCAATATCTGTCTCAGTAAGGGCTGCTCGCGAACCACCCCGATGTGAAGTTGTCTGTAAAATATGCAGAAATCAAGGGCCTTGACGCATCTGAAGATAAACGTAAATATTCGAAAATTATAAGTTTTTTACTAACACTTCTTCTATGGAAATGGTATAATACGGGACAATATGATCTGAGGGATTCTGTTTCGGTATGTAACGAGAGTTTAAAAACTAAATGTTAACCTTTTAGGAGAAAATTCTAATGAGTCTCAAAACCCGAAAAAATCTGCTAATTATTGGCGCTGTTGTAGTTGCTCTGTTGGCAGGGACGGTTCTGCTTGGCAGCTATGCGAACATTTTGCCTGCCAGCTCCGACACCGGCTCGCAAACCAAAGCCTGTTCCGAAGCAAAGACCGGTTCTGCCGAATGTGCTAAAGTATGCCCTGCTGAGCAAGCCACAACGAGCTGTAGTGAGAAGCCCTGTCCGTCTGAAAGCACCAAGCCGGGCTGTGCCGGAGAAGCTACAACGAGTTGTAGTGAAAAGCCCTGTCCGTCTCAGACTACCAACACTGGTTGTTGCGGTGGGAAAACGAGCACTGCGACCGAATAGAGACCTGTTGCTGCGCGCGATAACAGGTTATCCGTAAAACAGAAATTGTTGCCCCTTATAGGGCAAAGTGTTTATTTCAAACCAAGGCCGGTCCACTGTGGCCGGCCTTTTTTATGCGCATAGATGGCAGCAGATTTATTGGTCTTTGCAAAACAAATGAAACTAAAAATTTACAGACCCCGCTACGGCCTCGGCCTTCGCCGAGACGAGAGAGGCAGGCTTTACCGGCAAGACCACTCCAAACAAGCCTTCGACGAACTCAGGCCAGGGTTTGAGGGTGCCACCCTGTATTCCATTAAAAACACAAAGCTCAATAAAAATTTATTCATAAATGAGGTTGCGCACAGACACCCTTTAGCGTCTATAATAGTGAAGTCTTGAAGGGCAAACATCAGGAGGTTTTTTGCGAGACCGTCAGAAAGAACTTTTAGAGCTGTTGGACAAGTCCGGAGCGAATCTGTATGCGCTTTTGACCAGGCTGACACTGCGCGAAGATATTGCAGAGGAGCTGATGCAGGAATTATTTATAAAACTCGGTAATTCAAGCCGTTTTGATAAAGCTCGGAACCGGCAGGCTTACGCCCGCAGAGCAGCGATAAATCTGGCTTTCGACTGGCGCCGCAGCCGGAAGCGGAACCCCCTGAGGTTAGACCAGATACGCGAACCTGCTTCTAATGACAGCTCACCGTTGGGTAAACTTGTCCAGGCCGAAGAGCTGGATGAGATACTAAATGCAATTGGTCAATTGAATAAAGTGCCGCGCGAGGCCTTTGTAATGCGATACATTCAAGAGGAATCTTATGATTATATTGCCAAACAATTAGGCAAGACAGCTCATCACGTCCGAGCTTTGTGCTCCAGGGCCTTAAATCGTCTTCGGAATGTACTCGGACAAAACCAGCAGCCGTCTTTCAAAAAGGAGATGCATAATGTCTAAAATTGACGAAAACCAAATCCACCGTCGGCTAAAAATCATCTCACAGATTGAGCCGAGCTCAGAGGCCACCGGCCGTGCTATACAACGAGCTCGGGACACCCTGATAAACAAAGAAAAAACACGACAATGCACAGGCACGAGAATATGGCAAACAGTTTTCAAAGGTCCGGTAACGAAGTTTGCCGCCGCCGCAGTACTGCTGCTCACTGTCGGATACGCCACCGGCCGACTCTCCGCCCCTCAGCCGCTGGATGTGGAAGAGCTTAAAGCCGCTCTGGAAACCTCGCTGAAATCTTCTCTGGAACCGGCTATTCGACAGGACCTGCTTGAGCAGATGAACGACCGCTGGCAGTCGGCCTTTGCAGCCGGCTGCGCCCAGATTAAAGAAGAGCTTCAACTGCAGGTTCGCCGCGACCTGACCGAGTTCGCCGCACAGACTTTGGCTGCATCCGGGACCTTGACGAATCAACGTCTAATGGAACTTATTCAGTTAATCGAGGCCACTCGCAGGCGGGAGCGTCAGCAGATTGAAACGGCCTTTGAGCAAATAGAACAAGAAAAAATCCTGCTTAGAAATGGTCTGTTGGCCGTAGCTGCCCAGACGAACGAATTACTGGGCACGAAGCAGGATTAGCCCAATAATGTTGCGTTACACCGGCCTGACACTTTAGTGCCGGACGTATTTGAACAAATTAACCGTCAAATGAAAGGAACAGAAAATGAAATCTTTAACCAGAACAATCATTGTGCTCGTCGTTTTCAATCTGGCGATGGGAAGTTTTGCCTTAGCTCAAGCAGAAGGCCAAGCCGAAGGCGCGGCGGAGCCTACAGCTCAAAGGCGGGTCAGTAGGCCTACGTCCCCAAAGCCTACGCCTACAGAGGCAGAGCCGCCATCGGTTGAGCCTCCAGAGCCTATGCCTTCAAAGCCTGCGCCTGGAGCACCCACTCCGGCTACACCACCGCCCGCTGTTCCAGTGCCTTCAGAGTTAGAACCTCCAATGCCTTCGCCTGCACCGCCGATTCCGAGTACGTACCCCCCGCAGGCGAAAAGGCCGGCGCACATCAGCAGCCGGAAAGTTCTCGTTATCCCCGCCACAGACGTTGAAGCAGAAGACCTTGTCGAAATAACCCAGGATTTGCAAGTTATGTCCCACATCTTTGACGAGAGATTTAAGGAGCCCCGCACGATTAAAGGAATGTTCACTGATTTTGGTGATTTCTTCGGGCGGGACAGTCGCGAAACAGAAGCTATCTACATACAGGGCTACGGAACGCTCTTTTTGATGGAAGTAAATTTTGTATTCTCACCTCCACCAAAATCACAG
>JBDRTM010000421.1:0-4099 GCA_043824065.1 Planctomycetota bacterium
GCAAGTCGCTGTCCGCAAGGCAGTCCCACCACAATAAAATTTTCAATAACTGATTTGGAAAAGCAGTTCAAGAGAACCTAATGAATAAATGGTGGTGGCTATTGTTGATAATCTTGTGCCTGTCTGGCGTGGGATTTGTAATATTCGTTACTCAACAGGCTCAAGCTCCAGGCCCCTCCCCTCCGCCGAATAATCCCGACAGGATCGTCTCACTTGCGCCGAGCCTTACAGAAATTCTTTTTGCGCTCGGGCTCGACGATAAAATCGTTGGTGTAACACTCAACAGCGATTATCCACCGGCAGCAGAAAAAAAAACAAAGGTGGGAACTTTTTGGCAGCCGGATACCGAAGCGGTGATAGCTGCTAAGCCGGATTTGGTGGTCACGTTGCAGATCGAACAGCAAAAGAGGGTTGCCGATAGTTTGAACAGACTGGGCTACCGGGTTTTAACTCTGAAGATAGAGAAGATCGAAGAGCTCTTCGCAGCGATTCAAAAAATCGGCACCGCCACAGGCTGCAAACAGCGTGCCGGCGAACTCATCGAAAATATCAGTGCTCAATTGCAATATTTGAAAACGAAATACAGCTCACCCAGCAAGCCGAAGGTATTGTGGGTAATACAGACAGAACCTTTACGGGTGGCCGGCAGAAATACCTTTATTAACGAACTTATCGAACTTCTCGACGGAGAAAATGCTATAGGCCCTACTATTCAACAATATCCACCTATAGGCACTGAAGAGCTTCTCGCCTGCAATGTTGAAGTAATAATCCAATCTGCGATGGGAAAAACCGATATCGGCCGGCAGCAACAGCAGGCGGAAGTTTTTTGGAGTAAATGGGCAAGTTTGCCGGCGGTGAAGAATAAGAAAATTTACGTTGTTAATTCGGACACCGTGCTAAGATTAGGACCAAGATTGCCGCAGGGCGTAGAAATGGTCGGCCGCTGCTTACACCCGGACACATCTATAAAAAGCAGCGAAACCGCACGACGAATCAGGTAGATTATATGAAGGAAAAAGTAGGTTAATGGCTGAATTTTTAACAGCAAAAGAATTAGCAATTAAAGTTTCCATCTGCCTGGCGGTGCTGGTGGTTGTAATGTGCTTATGCACTTTGGTCGGGACACAAAAGGTCTCCGTAGCGAAGGTTTTTGCAGGCCCGGGCCAGGTACCGGGAGAGAACATTGATTACGAAATTCTTGTTCGCGTCAGATTGCCCCGGGTGATTTTGGCTGCCCTTGTAGGAGCAGCTCTTGCCTGCTCAGGAGTTGTGCTGCAAGCAATTCTGCGAAATCCACTTGCCGACCCTTATATCCTTGGAATATCCAGCGGTGCGGGACTGGGCGTAATGATCGCGTTCCTGTCAGGGGTAACCCAGAACTTCTTAGGTGGTTCGCCAATAGGGATTTTTGCATTTGCAGGAGCGCTTATAACCGTCTGGTTAGTCTGGTACATCGGGCATTTTACAGGTAAATCACAGGTAACAAGCTTGCTGCTCGCCGGGGTAGTAATCAATGCTTTCCTCTCAGCAATAATAATGTTCTTAACATCCGTAGTAAAAAGCGAACAGGTATATTCGACAATATTCTGGCTGATGGGCAATATAACAGAAAAATATTCACCGGTTTTGTGGGTCAGCGCAGGCTGTATCCTGGCAGGGATAATCGTCTTATTTGCTCTCTGCCATAGGTTAAACGTTCTGGCCCTGGGCCAGGAGGAGGCAAAGGGACTTGGCGTCGATGCGGCAAGAACCCGGATAGTTGCTTTTGCTTGTGCAGCCTTTGTAACCGCTATCGCTGTTAGCCTGAGCGGACTGATAGGATTCGTGGGCCTTATCATACCCCACGGAGTGCGCCTTACATTCGGACCCGACCATCGTCAATTGCTGCCTCTTAGTGCAATAATCGGAGCCGGATTTTTAGTCATCTCCGACACAATCGCCCGGATAATCTTTGCGCCCGCCCAATTGCCGGTAGGCGTTATCACGGCCATTGCAGGCGGGCCTTTTTTTCTGATCTTGCTGGCCAAATACAGTAGAAAAGTTAGCTGGTTAAAATGAACGCTATTATAAAAGTTGAAAATTTGAACTTTGGTTATACACCCCAAAACACAATCTTAAAAGGTATCAGTTTCGAAGTAAATCAAGGCCGGTTTCTGGCCATAGCAGGGCCAAACGGTGCGGGCAAAACAACGCTGTTAAATCTTCTCTGTGGACTGCTCAGACCCAAAGCCGGCTGCATAAGGATTGACGGGGCACCTGTGGAATCGTATTCAGTTAAAAAACTCGCACAAAAAGTCGCCGTAGTTCGTCAGGAATTCGTACCGGTATTTGATTTTACCGTCGCCCAGATGGTATCGATGGCAAGAACACCATATTTGGGCACATTCGGGTTCGAGAACAAAACAGACAAACAGATGGTTAATGAAGCGCTCGAGGCAACCGACACGGCCCAGTTTGCTCTGCGAGCCCTTGGAAGTCTGAGCGGCGGCGAACGGCAGCGGGTTTTCATCGCAAGGGCGCTTGCGGCGAACAGCCCGGTTTTGCTTCTGGATGAACCGACAAGCTTTCTGGATTTGAAACATCAGGTCGGGATATATGATTTGCTCAAAGCCGCCCAGTTTGAAAAAGGCAAAACGATTGTGGCCGTAACGCACGATATAAACCTGGCAGCCCAATACTGCGACGAAATTTTACTTCTCGGCGCCGATGGCAATTATCATATCGGCGAAACCAAAGATGTTTTGTCCCGGGAGCAAATCGAGAAAGTTTTCGGCGTCAGGACATTTGTAGGCAGGCTTGGCCAGGAAAAATTTTTTATTCCCCTGGGAAAATTTGCAAAAGACAGCGGACAAATCGCGAGCAAACCACATAACATCCAACATGAATAAAAACGACCTGTCGTTGACGTAACTACTTATTTATCAAAAGGTTAAAGCTGCCCAGGTAATTTATCTTGAATAATCTTATTATACTGACTATACTTTTGCCGCATGAACAACAGCCTTTGGATAAAACAAATACTATACACAACATAATTTAAGATGTTATAATCGGGTTTTATACAAAACGTAAAATCAGTGGTAAGAAAGGTAAACCAGCAAGTGGCACAAAAACGTAAAAAAGCATCCAGAGTGAAAGTAAGTTCGACTCGGACAAAGAAGCGCTCTTTGACTTCCGCCGATACTGAGCATTTCAAACAAATGCTATTGGAAAAACGCAGAGAAATCCTGAGAAATGTAAACGAATTTGAAGACGAAGCCTTGAAGAAATCCCGGCTGGACGCTTCCGGCGACTTATCAAGTATGCCAATCCATATGGCTGACATCGGAACCGATAACTACGAGCAGGAATTCGCTTTGGGGCTAATGGACAGCGAAAGGAAATTACTAAGAGGAATTGACGATGCACTGGGACGTGTCGAGCAGGGAACTTATGGTATCTGCGAAGGCACCGGCAAGCCGATACCCAAAGCCCGGCTTGAAGCTCAGCCCTGGGCCAAATACTGCATCGAATATGCACGAATGTTGGAACAAGGCCTCGTAGAGGAATAATATACGTTAGAGTCGCAGCAATATGAAGAATCTCACATTGATAGCACTAATACTGGCCGGGATACTAATGTTACTAACCACTCCAGGCTATGCCCAAAAGCAAACCACACAGTGGCCGCCAACTTTCATCCATTCTAAAATCGCTACCACCCCTGGTGGATGGCATTCTACTACCCGGGGCACAATACGACTGGTGTTCCCACACGAAGGCAAATGGCTCGTCTTTCGCGGTCGCCCGGATACTTACCATTTTTCGCAAGACGGTTTGACGTGGACGGCCACCGAAGCACCGCAGGCCGGCCGGTCTCACCTTATCATCGGCAATATCATCCACAGCCGCTACGACGTGCTCGTGGAGGGGGAACCCGTCTGGAAGTTCGACCACTTCATCGCCAAAGGAACCATATCGGGCAACAGCATCCAATGGGAGGAACCTGTCAAGCTGGATCTCCGTCTCAGCTATTATCCCGACCTTCAGCAGGACACCAAGGGCTATTTCACGATGACGGGTAGAGCGGTCATCAAAGATGAAGGGGGCAAGGTCA
>JBDRTM010000422.1:0-8093 GCA_043824065.1 Planctomycetota bacterium
TGGGTGACAGCCAATCTCGTGAGAATCATAGACAGCAGTAAGAAGCCGGTTCTCCGCAAGTCCGCTTGGGGACGCCTTACGGCGGAGTCCTTAGGACTGACAAGTTGTTTCAATAGCATAGAACTTCCACCTCCATTCGACCTTCAGTGTTTAGGCCCAGAAAATCCACATGGCCGCCCGGTCGATGCGCCAGTGTCGAACTACAGCCGTTCCTTCGACTTGGCTTATTCTATGGTCCAGAGAGTCACGGACTCCTGGTCTTTGACAAACACGCGGTTGCCCGAGATTACCGGATGGGCATAGGTTGGCGCCTCGGCCACCTTGATCTTGGCCAGCTCCGAATATTCACTGTCGCTGGGCTTGAAGACAATCAGCTCGGAGTTGCCGGGTAGGGCCAGGAGACAAGAGCCGGCATCGACAATGGCCCCGAAGCCGCCGCGACCGCGCTGGGTTGTGTCGGTCCAGGCGGTCTGTCCGGTTTTGGCGTTGATACAAAAGAGATTGCCGCTGTCGGAAAGACCAAAGAGCAAACCATCTTTTAGTACCGGCGTATTGAACTGCACGCCCAGTTCCGCGTTGCTCCAAAGCTCTTTGGCGGTAAAGCCATCTCCCTTCTTTTCGATCTTTACGGCCTTGGTACCCCGGCCCTTCGCGGCATAGAGCACAGTTTGGCCATCCACTATCGGGGTGGCGGCGTTGTACGCCATCCTCTGGGGTATGGACGGAACTTGCCAAAGGAGTTTGCCATCGGCTACGCCAATCCCCACGACGCTTTTCTCGGTCGGCGTGGCGATCTGCTTTGTTCCCGCTACCGTCAACAGGGCGGGCGAGCCGTAGTCAGGACCCTCATCGGCCCAGCGCCACCTCTCGTCGCCGGTGGCCAGGTCATACGCAATGATTGCCCCGTTGCCCTGTCCACCGGGATGTGCGATGACCATCCCATCGACGATGATCGGTGACATAGCCGTAAAGAACCTGGGCACGACCTTGGGGAAGGGGTCCTTGCGCCACACGACCTTGCCGGTGGCGGCGTCCAGGCAGGAGACTATCCCGCCCACACCCATTGTGACGACCTTTCCATTCGCTACCGTGGGTGAGCTTCTGGGCCCCGGGTGCCGGCTGGCCGCTCCAGTCACGGCTTGCGCCGCGTATTTGTCCTTCCACAGCTCCTTTCCGCTGCCTGCATTCAGGCATAGGGTAACCTCATCCTCGCCCTGCCGCGTGAAGACATAGAGCTTGTTACCGACCAGGGCCGGCGTCGCATCGCCCGAACCCACCGTCGTTTTCCACTTCTGCGTCAGCTCCTTTGGCCATTCCTGGGGTGCGGTGAATCCGCTCACCTTACCATCCCGATTGGGTCCTCGCCACTGCGGCCAATCCTGCGCGAAAACACAACTGGCGATGAGCAGAATCACACAGCCCACCATCACGGCCCTCGATTGATTTGTGTTTTTCATTGTAACCTCCATTTCAATTCCTGCTGAGAAACCCGCACCGAACTGCACACACAGCAACAGAATACCGCAGCGGGCTTGTCTATTAAACTCTAATTTGCTCCGGGTGATGTGTCAATATTATTTATACAAAAAATTCATGGAAAACTTCCTCAACCTTCTTGATTGTTCTGCCGGCTTGACGCCAACAGTCTTCCATGTTACACTTCTCTTGCTGCCCAGGTAAGAAAACGCACCTGTGGAACTAAAGTGCCTAAAGTGAGCTAAAGTGAAAATATAATCCACAACTTTAGTCACTTCAAACTTTATTCACTTTAGGCTCTTACTTCGAGCAGGCAGGTTTTGTCGGCTTGTTACTGATTTATCCGACTTTGAAAAATTGAATTGGAGAAACGATTATGACTGAGCTGAAAGGGAAACAATCTAAGGCGATATCGAGACGCACATTTTGCCGGTCGGCGATTACCGCGGCCGTGGCGCTCCACTTTACTAAGCCATCCGCTAAAGCGTCGGAGATGAACCCCGCCCGTCGTCCGCAGGATGCCTTGCGGCAAAGACGGGACGGGGTGAAGAATAGAGTCAAATTCTATAAGAACTTGGGGCCCGGTCACATCGGCGTCAAGGCCAATCAGCGCCAAGCGCTGGAGTATGCGGTGAAATATGGTTTTGACAGCATCACCCCCAATCTGGGTGAATTTGAAAACAAGTCTTCCGCTGAGATTCGCCAATGGGTGGAGACAATGAAGGAAAAGGGCGTTCGATATGGCACCAGCGGCTTGCCGGTCGAATTTCGCAGAGATGAAGACCGATTTCAGAAAGACCTCGCGCGGCTGCCCAAGCAGGCGGGCGTTTTGAAGCAATTGGGCGTCAAACGCATGGCGACCTGGATTCCACCCGGCCACAGGGAACTCACGTACCTGCAAAATTTCGAGCAGCACAAAAAACGCCTCCGCGAAGTGGCGAAGGTGCTTAAAGACAACGGCATCCGGCTGGGTCTGGAATTCGTTGGGCCCCGAACCTCCCGGGCGAGAAGTCGTTTTCCATTTATCTGCACCCAGATTGGCATGATGGAGCTGGCCGAGGCAATCGGCACGGGAAACGTAGGGCTTCTGCTGGATAGCTGGCATTGGTACACCTCACATGGGACGGTGGAAGAGCTGCTTCAGCTCTCGAACAATGACGTCATACACGTTCACGTCAACGACGCTCCGTCGGACATCCCGGTCGATAAGCAAATCGATAACCGGCGCAGACTACCGGTGACCACGGGGGAGATCGATCTGAAAGGATTTATCAACGCCTTAGTGAAAATCGGTTACGACGGTCCGGTGGAGTGTGAGCCCTTTGAACAAGAGCTGCGCAAGATGGAGGACAATGCAGCATTACAGAAGACCATCGAATCGCTTGACCGCTTGTGGGATCAGATTACCGTTTAACCAAGATGAGAGAAATTTAAGAGCAACAAACATTATGAAAACAACTACTAAAACAACACCATATAAATTTCTCAAAATAATGACCGGCAGCGCAAGTAAACTACTGGCGATTAGCTTTTTATTTTCAGCTTTAACGATAGCTTCAGATCAATGCTGGGGCTCTATGGCGGGTGCAGCGAAGGTCGTTACTTATTCCGCTCCGGCCGGCGAAACATTGTCGGCCGACTATAGAGTGCAGGCGGCGGGCCGGCAGGTTGACGTGTACATGGCCCGCGTTCTCGACCCGCCATTCGCGTCGAAGCAATGGGACCATGGAGGTTCGTATTCGTTTGCCAGCTTCGACATGTCAGGACGCGTGGTGGTCCGCATTGTGTCCAAGAAGTCGCTTCGGAACGTAGTTGTCCGGCCCCAGTCGTCCGGGATTCAGCCAACACTGGAGGATGACTATACATTGAACCTGACGCTGGATAAACCGCGTAAGCTCAGCATTGAGCCGGACGGCAAGAAAGGGCCTCTGCTGCTGTTTGCAAATCCTTTGGAAACGGATGCACCGAAGCCCGGCGATAAGGGTGTTGTTTATTTTGGCCCCGGGGTGCACAAGCCAGAGAAGATTGTCTTGCACAGCAACCAGAGCCTTTACCTTGCCGGCGGAGCCGTCGTGAAGGCCGAGGTGCTGGCGAAAGGAGCTAACATTCTGATTCGTGGACGCGGCATTCTGGACGGCTCCGACTGGGAGTGGCGCAAAGGCCCAGTGGGTAATCTGATTGCGATTCGCAACAGCACCGACGTTAAAGTGAGTGGCATCACGCTGCGCGGCTCGTCCCATTGGACCATCGTACCGAAGAACAGTCAGCGGGTAACTATCCGGAATGTGAAGCTCTGCAACTCCCGGGTCCAGAACGATGACGGCATTAACCCGTGCAACTCCCAGGATGTGCTGATTACCGATTGCTTCATCCGGAGCGATGACGATTGTGTCGCCCTTAAGGGGCTCGACTTCAGCGGGCCGAACAGCAACGTTGAACGAATCACGGTGGAGAGCTCGGTTCTCTGGTGCGACCGGGCCCGCATCTTCCTGCTCGGACATGAAAGCCGTGCCGCGTTCATGCGCAACGTGACGCTCCGGAATCTCGACATTATCCACTTCAGCATGACGCCGTTTCTGTTAGAGCCGGGTGAGGACATGCGGCTGGAGAACATAACTATCGAGGACATCCGTATCCACGGTGAAGGCCAAAGCCGGCTCGTCCGCCTGCGTCCGGTAGTGAACCAGTATATGCGCAAGAAGGTGCCGGGATTCATCCGCAAGGTGCGGTTCAGAAACGTGACGGTGGAAGGTCAGTCCGGCGATTACCTGGTGCAGATAGAGGGGGCGGACGACGAACATGACGTTCGCGACGTGACCTTCGAGAACGTTTCAATCGTGGGCTCGAAACTGATGGAAGAATCCAGGCGAGTGCGCGTCGGTAAGCACACCCAAAACCTGCGCTTCCGTGCGGAGACCCAGTAAAGGGAGGTATAGTGGTTGAGAAACATGTCTCAACACCAGCTCTTATGACACGAGAAGTTATAGTAGGTATAGTATTGGAATCAAAAACGAGGATTTTAAATGAAGCCGACTCTATTGATTTTGGCGGCAGGTTTGGGTACTCGCTACGGTGGACTTAAGCAAATTGATCCCGTTGGTCCCAACAGCGAAATAATTATTGATTATTCTATCTATGACGCCATAAATGCTGGATTTGGCAAACTCGTTTTTGTTATTCAACACTATTTTGAAAGTGCTTTCAAAGAAACTATCGGCAGCAAGTTTGATAATCTTGTGGAAACAGCCTATGCGTACCAGGAAGTGAACATCTGCGTTGATGATTTTGAGCTGCCTGCACCTGTGCTACCTGCACAGGAGACGCAGGTACAGGTGCCCAAAGACCGCGACAAGCCCTGGGGCACCGGGCATGCCATACTCGTTGCCGGGGATGTAATCCACGGGCCTTTTGCAGTCATTAATGCCGATGACTACTACGGACCCAATTCGTTTAAGACAATGGCCCAATTTCTCGCGACCCCTGCCTGCGCAGGGGTAAACTTGTCCCCGCGAAAGCGGGGAGACCTTTCCGGCAATGAATATGCAATGGTCGGCTATACGCTCAGAGATACTTTAAGTGAATGCGGACCTGTCTCCAGGGGTATATGCCAGTGTGATGAAAAGATGTTCTTAAGGAGAGTTACGGAATGCAGAAACATCGAAAATACTGCGACTGGTGCCCGCTATTTTGAAGACGACGGAACGGAGCGTTTTCTGACCGGCAATGAAATCGTTTCGAGGAACCTGTGGGGATTTCAACCATCAATCTTTCATCATCTCAAAGTACATTTTCAGCGATTTCTCAAAGAGCGAGGTGACGAAAGGAATTCGGAACTATTCATACCAACGGTGGTAGATGAGCTCGTAGAAAAAGAAAAAGTCACAGTGAAAGTCTTGCGCTCAAATGACAAATGCTTTGGAGTTACTTACCGTAGGGATACACCCATAGCGGCAAGATGTATTCGTCAGCTGATAGACCAAGGTCTTTATCCGGAGGACCTCTGGGAGCAATCGTGAAACGCGATATCAAGTCAATCGTAAAACATTTTCGCATCTGCGGTGAGTTGATTGAAATAAGGCCTCTGCCCCGTGGTCACATCAATGACACATACGTCCTGATCACTAAGAAGAACAAGCATACTGTCCGATACATACTACAACGAATAAATCACACTGTCTTTAGAGACCCTCCTTCAGTGATGGGAAACATTATCCGTGTTACCGAGCACATACGCAGCCGGATGCAGAGAATTGACCCGGACCGGGCATCTCGCCAGTTGACCGTTATCGCCGGTGTTGATGACACATGCTTTCATAAAGATGCCCAGGGCAGCTTTTGGCGGGTATATAATTTCATAGAGGACGCCGTTGCATACGATACCATTGAATCTGCCGAGCTGGCCTATGAAGCGGCACGAATGTTCGGCTGGTTCCAGAAGATGCTGATTGACCTGCCGGGGCCGGCTCTGCACGAGGGCATTTGTGACTTCCACAACACGCCCAGGCGCTTCAAAACCTTCCAGCAAGTCCTTAAAGAAGATATCTGCAATCGGGCTAAAAATGCAAAACCCGAAATTAACTTTTTATTTGATAACGCGGCCATCTGCGACGTTTTGCTGAATTTAGCAGGCAAAGGTAAAATCCCCATTCGTGTTACGCACAATGATGCGAAGGTCAACAACGTGATGTTAGACAAAAATACAAACAAAGGGATCTGCGTAATTGATTTGGACACCGTTATGCCGGGCCTGTCTATCTACGATTTTGGCGATATGATTCGTACCGGTACCACTTTCGCCGATGAGGATGAACGTAACTTATCAAAAGTAGCTATGAACCTGCCAATGTTTGAAGTGCTCGCACGAGGTTTTGCTGAGCAAAGCAAACATTTTCTCACATCCACCGAGAAAGAGCACTTAGCTTTTGCTGCAAAGCTAATCACTTTTGAACAGTTTATCAGGTTTCTTGCCGACTATCTGGCAGGTGACGTTTACTATAAGGTCCGCCGTGAAGGACACAATCTCGACCGCAGCCGGACGCAGATGAAACTGGTCCAGTCGATTATCAAACAGGAGGAGGCTATGAACAAAGTAATCGAAAGGATTTTTCATCCCGACCCGTCTCCGACGGACGGGATTCAACAGGTTGATTGATATGATGAGCAGGCGCGAAAGATTGATGGCTACGTTGTGCGGTAAGCCGGTTGACCGGCCCGCAGTTAATTTCTATGAAGTAGGTGGATTCCGGATTGACCCATCGGACCCGGATGAGCTCAACGTCTATAACGACCCATCCTGGAAGTCGCTGCTTCAACTTGCCGAAGAACAGACAGACCTTATTCGTATGCGCAGCCCCGTCAAGTCGCGCTCCCACGAAGTGGTATCCGACAAGTCGGACAGCGAGACTTGCCGGGATGAATCCAGCCCCTCGGAGGGGCGGGATGAATTCTTCAAGACTGAAGAATATGTGGAGAAAGGCTGCCGTTTCAAATCCACGACTCTGAAAATTGGCGGTAGAAATATGACGGCGCTGAGGCGTCGCAGTCCCGAAGTTGATACCGTCTGGACGGTGGAGCACCTGCTCAAGAACCCGGAAGACCTTAAGGCCTATTTGGAGCTGCCTGGCGAAATATTCGCCGAGGATGTTGATGTAACCGGCCTTATAGAAGAAGACCGGAAGCTGGGCGACCGTGGTATCATAATGGTAGATACTGAAGACCCAATTTGCGCTGCGGCGTCTTTGTTCAGTATGGAAGACTTTACCGTAATTGCACTGACCGAGCAAAAGCTCTTTCATCGTCTGCTCGAAAAGCTTTCCGTACATATACAGGCCAGAACCCAGAAGACTGCAAAGGCATTCCCAGGGCATTTGTGGCGCATCTATGGGCCTGAATATGCCACCGAACCTTACCTGCCGCCGTATCTTTTCAAAGAGTATGTGGTCCGTTACACCGGGCCGATGGTAGAGGCAATTCAGGAACACGGCGGTTTTGCCAGGATTCATTGCCACGGCAGGATTCGGGCCGTTCTTGATTATATTGTAGAAATGGGCGCCGCTGCCATTGACCCCATCGAGCCGCCTCCGCACGGGGACGTGGAGCTTGAGTACGTCCGCCGTGAGTACGGCAGAGAGCTGGTACTTTTCGGGAATCTGGAGATAGCCGATATAGAGAGCAGCGAGCCGGGTGATTTCGAGAAAGTCGTCGAAAAAGCCCTGATAGATGGAACCAGCGGCGAGCCCCGCCCATCGAAGACGGGACGGGGCGAGGGTAAAGGCTTCGTTCTGATGCCGTCGTCGGCCCCCACCGGCCGGGAAATAACTCCCAGAATGATGACAAATTATGAAACGATGATACGCCTGACCACCAGGTTCAACTTGTGAGAGAATATGACAGGGGGCAGAGGACAGCGTACAGCGGATAGCGTATAGCGGATAGCGGATAGCGTACAGCGTATAGCGTATAGCGGATAGCGTACAGCGGATAGCGTACAGCGTATAGCGTATAGCGTATAGCGTATAGCGGATAGCGTATAGCGTTGGGCCGGTTGGCGCGGATTTGGGCTTCGGTGGACATGAATAGGCCTCCTTTTGCACGATTGACGATGGACAAAGACAGCG
>JBDRTM010000423.1:0-16860 GCA_043824065.1 Planctomycetota bacterium
TTAGGACAACCAAATGAGAATCATCCTTGATTTGGTGTATTTGTTAGCCGGTGCGGCTTATAGCCCTGTGGTTGTATATCGAGCCGTCAGGCACAAACGTTACAGGACCGGCTGGGACCAGCGATTTGGTAAAATCACCCGTAGAAGTCCCACAAAAAAATGTATCTGGCTCCACGCCGTAAGTGTAGGCGAGGTCAACGCAGCCAAGACAATTGTTAAAGAGCTTAAGAATAAATTCGGCGATTTCGAAATCGTAATCAGCACCACCACCGATACCGGCTTTGCCCGTGCGACCAACCTTTTCAGTGAGAATCACCAAGTTTTCTTTTTTCCCTTTGATTTTTCCCGGATAATGCGACGTGCATTCAGCAATATTCGCCCGGCAATCTGTCTGCTGATGGAACTGGAAGTGTGGCCTAATTTTGTTCAAATCGCACAGCAGTTAAATGTTCCCGTCATCGTGGTCAATGGCCGAATAAGCGACAAAAGCTACCCCGCATACAAAAGAATAAAGCCAATCGCTAAGAAATTCTTCAGCAAAATCAGTCTCATTCTCGCACAGACTGAACAATACGCCCAGCGTTTCATAGAGCTCGGCTGCCCGGATGAAAAAGTAATTGTGACCGGCTCGCTGAAATACGACACCGCCCAGATCGCCGAGGAGGTTGAAGGTGCCGACGTTCTTGCAGCTCAACTAAATATTAACGATGAAAGATTGTGGGTCGCAGGCGCCACCGGAAACGATGAAGAAAAGATATTGCTTGACGTCTATCAGAACCTAAAACAACAAAACCGCTTCAGTGACCTGCGTTTGGCAATTGTACCCCGTAAACCTGAAAGGTTCGATGAAGTTGCACAGCTCATAGAGCGCAGGGGTTTTCCCTTAATCCGCTACAGCCGGATAAAAAACAATACCGCCCAGTTGCCGGCCAACAACCAAACGATAATCTTAGGCGACACCATGGGTGACTTGCGAAAGTTTTACTCACTCGCAACGATAATCTTCGTTGGCCGCTCCCTCGTACCGATGGGCGGCTCCGATATGACCGAAGCCGCCGCTCTGGGCAAATGCACTATCTTCGGCCCGCACGCCTTTAATTTCAAGCAGACCGTTGACGTACTTCTTAAAGACAACGGCGCCATTATGGTCAAAGACAAACAGGAATTGCTACAGACAATGCAAAAATGCCTCAGTGAACCAGACTTCGCCCAGGAAATTGCCAAAAACGGCCAAAAAGTAATCAGAAAGAACCAGGGCGCCACTACGAGAACAATCCAGCACATCACCAAGTTTATCTATAAATCCGAATATCGAAATACGAAATTCTAAACAATACCAAATTACCAAAATTCAAATGCCCAAAAGAAATGTTTTTGAGAATTCGTACATTAGGAGGATTTTGAATTTGTTTAGGATGGATTTTAGTACCTCGAATTTTACCGTCCTTGACAGTATTTTTCTTGCTCTTCCCGACAATTCACACGATAATACACAAAACAGAGAACTTTTAACTTTGTCGAGATAGGGGTAGTTTCAAATGGATCTACAAGGTATTCGTGAAGCTTTACACCGACAACCGTTTAAGTCGTTTGACATTCGGCTGGCGGATGGCCGCAGTATTTCTGTCCGCCATCCTGATTTTGTAGCGGTCGGTAAACGTCGTATTATTGTGGTTGAGCCGGACGATTCATGGTCGGTTATCGAGCCGTTGCTGATTGCATCTCTGGACTACGATGGCAAACGCCGACCACGGACGAACCAGCGCAAAAGGAGAACAGATTAATAGGTGGGTAGCATGCCCAAACTCGTTTGAGCATGGTTAAGCCTTACTGCCCCTAGTTTCGTTGCAAGGGAGGAAAATATGGACGAAAAACAGAAAAACAAAAAAACAAAATGCTTATAATTCTCATCATACTCCTTGTTGTGCTATTTATTGTATGGGAGCAAGTTGATAAATGGGCTGATGCTCAAAAAGATAGACTTATCGATGTTCTTAAGTCGGCGGAGGACCAACGAGAATTGGAGAAAATAAGACTGGAAGATGCGCTGTCACGTAGGCGGGCTGCTGAAGAAGCGTATCTACGTTACTTGACTAATCAAGATGAGTCGCAGGCAAAAGAATAGAATAGCTGAAAAATCCGGTATTGTTTAGAAAAAAAGCATCATTATCGCTTTATTTGTCGGCGTCGAGGCCAGCAGGTGTGTTGAAAAACGTGGTTCGCTTGAAGGAAGAAAAGTGATGACAGGTAAGGAATTCATAAACTGTCTGGCAAACGGGAAATCGGACATCATCCAGATACTTCTGGACATTCTCGCTGAAACGGGTTCGCGATATTGCCTAATCGGAGGCCTTGCCGTAAACGCTTATGTTGAACCTGTCGTGAGTCTTGATTTGGACATCGTTGCGGCGGTTGAAGGCATCGGAGCTATTTGCAGAGCAGCCAAAGAACAGGGCTTAAAGGTCGAGCAATTCGAGCATAGCGTGAACATCACCAGCAACAGCTCTGACCTGCGGATTCAACTACAGTCCGACCCGCGGTACCAGAGGTTTGTTTCAATTGCGGAGGATAGGAATGTGCTGGGTTACAGGATGATGGTCGCACGCCTTGAAGATGTATTGCAGGGTAAAGTATGGGCGTATATGGATAAGACACGTCGGAAGAGCAAACGGCAAAAGGATTTAGCTGATATTTTTCGCATCATAGAGACGTATCCGAAGCTTGAAGAAACACTACCACAAATTCTTCGGGAAGAATGGGGCAAGCGATAGGACGCGAACTGTCTGCTCCAGCGGAAGCGGGCAAGCTGCGCTGGTGGATTCTTACGTTCAGCGTTAGCGACGAACACTACGGACAGCGGGGATGTTGAAAAAAGTGGTCTGCGACTCGACTTAAGTCGCCGAAGTGTGTCTTCGGTTTTATGTCCTCTGTTCTTTTGTCTCTTGTTATACGTTTACAGCTCGCAGCTTCTTTCTTATGGCTGCGATGTGGGCCGGTCCCGTCCCGCAGCAGCCGCCGATGATGCTCACGCCGGCCGAATGTATTTTCTCAACCGCCGCCGCAAAATCCTCAGGCGATACCTTGTAAACCGCCTGGTCTTCGACTAATTCCGGCTTGCCCGCATTAGGCTCAGCATAAACTATCACATCGGCCGACAGCGCCTGCACCGCCGAAACAAACTTCTCCGCCAGCTCTATATATTCATCAAGTGACACTGTACCACAATTGAATCCTACTGCGTCAACATCCAACGAAACTATCTTTGCAACCGCCGTTTCGACGTCAACGCCCATCATGGTTTTGAAATCATCGCCGGCCCTGTCAAAAGACATCGACGCAAGCACGGGTACGCCCCTGCCGACAGATTTCACCGCTTCGATTGCAATTGTCACCTCATCGAGAGCAGTCATCGTTTCGATTATAAAACCGTCCACACCGCCATCCAAAAGTGCCTTTGCCTGCCGGGCAAAAGCTTCTTTCAACTCCTCCGGTTTCAGGCTTCCCAAAGGCTCCAGAAAATCTCCGCTCGGCCCAATATCGCCCAATACATACTTTTCCTGGCCACCTGCCTTTCGTGCTATCCGGGCGCCCGCACTATTTATGTTAGCAGCCTCATCTTCCAACCTATGCCGTCCCAAAGCATATTTATTGGCCCCGAATGTATTGGTAAGAACCGCATCACTGCCCGCCTCGAAGTAGCTGCGGTGAATATCAGAAACAACATCAGGCGACTCGACATTTAGATAATCGTTACACTTGCCCACTTCAATCCCGCGAGCAATCAACTGGGTTCCCATCGCGCCGTCCAACAAAAATATCCCCCCACTCATTCTTTCTTTTAGACTCATTCCGGACATAAACAAGCTCCTTCATTCTCATTTACTGCTGTTGTTCAATCCACTTTCCACCCTCGTTTACCAAAACATGCTCAAATCCTCGCGGCTCAGGACGATTGAAAAAGAAATTCTGCATCCCCTCAGTGATTTCCTTCGGTTTTATAGACATAAGGTGAAGATTAATATTGAGTGAATCTTCGTCGCTGTTCTGCCTGTACGTGATAATATTTATCAAGGCAGGCACAAAAAAACCATCAGATACCTCTTTGTAGCCCTCTAATTCCGTATAAGCCACAGCTTGACCATTCGAATCGAAGTACTCAATCCTTCTTACCAGATAATCACGGCTGTAGATGTATATTTTCTTGGTTACTACCCCCGTGCCTTCTTGCGAAAGCAAGAACGGGGGCTCTCGTCTTGTAAGCACATCAAAAGCACCTTCATTTGACAAAGACCAATTCTCCTCCGCTTTTATTTCCACAACCCCAATAGCTTCTAAGACAGTTCTGGGATTTATCGTAAGCCCTTGGGAAGAAACCTGTTCAGACCATTGGCCCCACCAGTAAGTGCTGATTTCCTTCGGCTTTAATGCAAGCCAAAACTCACGTTCGTTCGAGCCGAGAACTACCGCCTTGGGGACAAGAGTAGCATCACCCTGCAGGTAAATTTCAAAAGGCGGTTTCACCAGTATCCTAACCGTAAGTGGTTCCTTTTTAGGCTTCTTCTTTTCTGCATCATAATACTGCAACAGGCACCGGCCCTTAGCCAACAGTGGCACCGCATTTTGTGAGCGTGCTTTCAGAACAGACAACGCCTCGGCTACAGATTCTTTGCCCGGAACGACCTCTACCGGCCCCTGAATCTCGGGCGCACAGCCGGCAAAAATCAGTATTGCCGCAGCAAAATAAAAGTATAAACGTAGGTTGTAATGCTGATAATTCATTCTCTATAAATCCGCCTGTAAAATTTGACCTATCTGTGATGATAACTGCTCGATTTGCTCCTCATCGAGATGTGGATTTATCACCTCAACAATCTGTTTCTCGCCTACTATCCTCAAACGCCAGATTTCTTTGGCGTCTTCGACTCTGGTCGCATCGTATTTCAGCCGCCTTTTCCGCATTAGAATTAAAGCCAAAACAAACCGAAAATTTACCTTCTCCTGCTCAGTCTCTTTGCCCAACCGTTCAAAAAAGGCCAGCAGCATCTCATCATCAACGAATATCTGCTTTTTCTGGTTGGGGTGTGGCAGTCTTGTCTTCCAGTAACAAAACACATTCGGCTTTTCCCTCTCCCAGTAATCTGCGCAAAAATCCCGCCTTTGCAGTCCTTCGCCGGTTTCTACAAGAGCACCAAAATATTCTTCTCCGTATTCAATTTTTCTACCGGTGCCGTAGCATTGCCCTAATGGCTTATTAATTTCCCATTCATCCATTCTTTTCCCTACTATTTAGTTCCTGTTGCGGAAACAGTATTTGTCATTCCCGCGGAAGCGGGAATCCAGCTTTTTCGTTCTGGACCCCTGCTCCCCGCTTTCGCGGGGACAAGTTTACCCCTGCGGAAGCAGGGGCAGGGGTAAGATAGTCGGTTTTTATTTTCCGCAACAGATAGTATTTAGCCGATACTCTCTGTATAACCTGAGCACCAGCCTCACCATTGCGTTTTCTCAGCATAAAATATCAATTATTACACTGTCCGATGTAAGGAATTCTGATTTAGAGTTCACGGGCTTGATAGTCAACATACCGTTTTTTCATCCATCGCACAACAAGCAGGTCCACAAAGGCCCGCAACGCACGATTCCACACGCCATATTTGGCCTTGCCGGCATTACGCCGATGGTGCGAAACCGGAACCTCCATAACTTTGAAGCCCCTCATCTTCAGGAGGGTGGGCATGAACCGATGCATCCCCTCATAGAGTGTCAAGCCCTCAAGACATTTCCTCTTATAAACCTTCAGCGAGCAGGCAGAGTCGTGAATCGACTCGCCGGAGAGTTTGTTCCGCACACTATTAGCGATACGGGTGGATACCCGCCGCAGCCAGGGGTCTGCCCGCTTAACCCGCCAGCCAGTTACCGCATCACACCCATTAAGCATTTCGATTAAGCGAGGAATTTCCACCGGGTCGTTTTGAAGGTCGGCATCCAGCGTGGCGATGACAGCCCCACAAGCAGCCTTAAAGCCCGCAGACATGGCACAAGTTTGCCCGTAATGGCGGTCGAGAGCAATTATTCGAAGCCACAACTTCGACTGTTTCTGTTCCTGCAAAAGCTCAAGGGTCTTATCTGTGCTGCCGTCATCGACCATCACAACCTCGAAAGAGCGGCCCAAGGGCACGAATACCTCTGTGATCCGTTCCAGTAGCGCAGTAATGTTCTGCTCTTCGTTATAAGCGGGAACAACCACCGAAATCTCAACGGCCTGCTCTCCTGTCATAGCTATCTCCAAGGCTTCTGCAAAATTGCAGGTTAGGCATACTTTGGAAAGAAAAAAACGTTTTTTGTTTTTTTCTTTTCAAACAGTAAGCTCTTGCACAATGAACAGTTACAGGATTATTTAAGAAAATCAAAAAAACAATTTTCTTAAATAATATATGCCTAACCTGCAATTTTGCATAACACCTTGCTATCTCCATAAACAGCACACATTACGCTATTGAATCGGCTTAGATTCCTCCGGACGCGGCAATCCCTGCGATGGGCCCTTGGCATAAATAAAGTACAGATTCCGCAGATAAATAAAGACTCCAGTTCCCTGACCGACAATAAAAACCGGGTCCCTGCGGTGAACAGCATAGCTAAAAAGCATTATTCCACCTGCAAGACTAAGCCACCAAAACCCTACCGGTATTACTGATTTCTTTTTCTTTTCAGAAACAATCCATTGTAACAGGAAGCGGCTGAAAAACATCCCCTGGGCCATAAATCCAAATGCCAACCACAAATTCAAATTCTTTACGTTTAACCAGTCAGGCGGCTCAGGAGAAAAACTGGCAAACTCCCTCACCGGCCCACCTGAATCACCGTGGCGCAATAGATAAATGTCGAAGGCTATATCGTCTTTACCAGGCAATGGTATGGAAACGTCCCGAAAATTCCGATGGCGCAGAACAATATGCTCGGTAACTTCACGGGCAGCTTCGAGATGTTTGCCTCGCGCCAGAACAAACGTATCGGGATGTTTGTCAACAAGACGGCGTAATTGCCCTACCTCGTTTTCCCGGGGAATCGTGCGGTCGAGATGATATACCAATGTGTCATCCTGGCCGCGGAAATACACCAGCGGAGCTTCGCCAACAACCTCTGCTATGCTCCGCCCAAAATCTGCAGATGAAATCCGAGTTTCACGGGGCAGAAAAATCCCAAAAAGCACGTGACCAAAAATGGCTGTACCTAAAAACAATGACATGAGCGCCGGCCATCCTTTGCCCCTATGGATGAAATAGCCGGCTACAATCCCCCCTATGCCCAAGCTCAGGCCAGAGACAGTAATTGCACTGTATCGCTGCATCTCGTTGTCGAAGAAACAGTAAGCCAAAACCCCCACTCCGGCCACAACAAAAATCGCTGCTTGCGATATACCGAGTGCACCACGCCGGATTTTCCCTCTCTCACCTTGGTCCGCCGCAATCTCATCGGTCAGGATTTCCCACGCCTTCGCTGCTAATATCGTCATAAACGGCAGCGCCGGAAGAAGGTAATCGGCTTTCTTTTTACTGACCAGCGACAAGGCTGCTATAGCGAGAAAGACGGTCAGCGCTAACCAAAGCAGTTTACCTCTCTCGGGCTTGGACTGAGGCCAAAACGGAACCGTCAATGCCACGGGAACCAGAGCAGACCAGGGAAAGCTCAGCACAAAAAGCTGCCCAAGGTAATAGAATATCCCATGATTGGCTCGGTGATACGCCGACGTAACATTTTCGCTAATCTCGCCGGCCCAACCCGTTTGCACAGTTTCCCAGCCTAACTTGTTGACAAGCAGTGCCACCCACGATAGCGCCAACAACGAAAAGATGCACACCCCCAGCAAGTGCCACTTCAGACGAGCTCGGCGTTCCGGGTAAGCCAGAAGACCATAAAACATTGGGGGCATCACGAATATAAACACGGCAATCCACTTGGCCAAGAAGCCCATTGCTATGGCAGCCCAGAGAAACAGCCAAAGCCAGTCTCGACGCCGCTTGCCGAAAAAAATCACCGACAATAAAAACAAAGAGACCAACACCCAAAATGTCAGGTAGATATCAACCCTTGCCAACCGGGATTCGATTACATATTTTATCGTAAGCGACTGGATTAGTGCCGCAACAAGCCCGGTTTTCCAATCAAACACAACCCGTGCTATCAGCAGTGTTAGTATAACACCTCCTATGCCCATCAGCGCCGAGGGCAGGCGGAATAACCACTCGTCCAGCGGCCCAAAGGTTTTGGCCAGAACCGCAATGGTCCAGTACGGCAGCGCCGGCTTTTGCAAACGCAAGGCCCCATTAAAGTAGGGCACTACCCAGTCGCCGGACTCGGCCATGTTATGACCGGTCATTACCACGCGGGCCTCGTGCGGGCTGCCGAGCTCGGGCTCACCTAAGTTAACCAATGGCAACATGAGGGACACGGCTAACAACAGTATCAGTGCGGCAACCTGCCGAGCCGTGGCTCTGGTACGGCTGGAAGGAACCGGAGCAGTCCGCAAGGACTCCCTAAGAGAACCGACGACACCCATCCTTCCCCCGTCGCCGGATTCGTTTTTTCCAACTGTGCCACAATATTGCTCAAGCGGCTTATTGTTTTCACACTCATCCATCTTTAGGGCCTTTTTGCAATTCTTGTGCTACTTTTTCCACTTCGCGCCAGACACGGAGCAAATTAGCTCCCCATATCTTTGAAATATCCTCTTCGGAGTATCCCCGTCTAACCAGCTCAATAGTAACATTCAACGCTTCGGAGTGGTCATTAAAACCCGCAATACCACCACCGCCGTCAAAATCGGTGCCTATACCAACGTGCTCGGTTATCTGCTGCTGCGAACAGCCGGCGAAAATTATCGATAGCACTACCAGTGATAAAGGGATTAATCGTTTGAAAAACATTGTCACTTCTACTAACCAATATTTCCTGGATAATCTATACACGTATCAGGGCTTATCCATCTCGATGATACCCGAATCGGACGATTCTGTACTCAATTCTTCTTCAAATTTCAGCCATTCGCTGATTTTTTGTACCGTTTTAGGCCCTATGCCTCTGACTTTTTGCAAATCATTGCAATTTCGAAAGGCTGGACTTTCACCGTCTTTTCCACTGAAATTTTCGCGGTACGCTACTATTGCCCCGGCTCGTCCAACGCCTACGCCTGGTAATCTCACCAAACTCGCTATGGACGCATCGTTCGGATTTATTCGGCCCTCTAATTCAATTTTGCAGGCTTGACCAGCCCCAACAAATTCGGAAACAAAGCCCAAGGAAAAGCAAACCGCCACACAAACACTGATAACAAACGCAAATGATTGAATCCTCTTTTGCCCGGCTTCTCTCATATTGTATTGCGCCGCTCCTTCGACCCACAAAACACGAGCCATGACTTATCTACCGGCTGAAAATGCCGTCGTGCAGCCTCTTCAACATTCGATATGATTCTTTGGGTTCGAGCTGGGCCGTCAACAGACCGCTGTTGGCTATGGTACTGCCCTTTGTATCGGTGAGGTTCGAATATGTCACGGAGTTTACAAACGATTTGCTGAGCGCTATTTTACAGAACTGCTCAATCCATTGCCCCTGCCGCAACTGGTTCCACTCCTCATGCCATACCCCGGCAACTTTCCCGTCCTGCAGACCAGTACCATTTTGGCTCGGAACTTCCACATCGGTCACATAGAGGGGCTTGGCTATAGGCCCAAAGGAATCCAGAATTGCCGATATTTGCATCATATCTCTAACGTGCATACCCGATTGATTTTTACCAAATCGGACTTGCAGCCCAAACGCATCGAAATTAATCCCGCTCTGCACAACCATATCCATATACACTAATGGCGGAATACTGTTTGGTATTGTCGTATAATATTCGCCCCACGGGTTGCTGATTTCTATTATCTTCAAGGCCCTGTCGCTGCCCTGTTTTACAGCCATATTCGCCGCACGTGTCATTTCCAAAATCTGCTCGAACCTGAATCCAAAGTGGTTAAACACATTCAAACCACTTATGGCGCACCAGGCACGAACAAACCCACAATAACGAGCGACTATCTCTGAAATGAATCGATACGCCGCTTCTCGAATCTTTTCAAAACCTGCTCCGCTGTGAAGCAGCCACTTGGGAAGATACTTGTTTGAGAAACAAAGTAACGGCCCTGCGCTGAGCGACAATTTCTTTTCACCAAGCACATCAACACAGGCATCAACCACCGAAAAATCATAACTGCCCTTATGAGACTCTATCTGGGCCCAGTTTATTGGAATCGTTACAGACCCGAACAATTCCAGAAGCTTCTCAACGTATATAGGATTTCCAATCTCCACCGGGTCCACTCTGCATCCAAGGCAGCCTCGACCAAAACTATGGCTCTTATTCCTTGTCTCAAAAAGCGACTCCGCCTGTTTTATTGCCAGCTTTTCAGAAAATACTATCGCTTTTTTAAGTGAATCATCCGCCAGTTTAGACGATTGTGGCGCATCTGAAATATTTTGAATTGCCCGAATAAATAAATCCTGGCCCTCTTTGCAAATATCTCCTAAATCCTCTATGCTGTTAAAAAACAACCAGTCCTCTCGCTTGTTGACAATTTGCATTAGCTTTGCACGCGCTATCTCCACATTCAAATTATACGGACGCTCTCTTTCAGGCAGGCAGGTTGTTGGCAAAAGCACCTTGCCAAAACCACTTATAGGCCACAGTAAAGCCAATCCTGCCGTTTCCAGATTAGGCCTTTTACACTCTATAAAACCGTTCTTAAAGGTAATCTGGGCTCGGCGGATACCGATTCCATCACCGCCGAAAAGATAAGCACCGCATAATGTGAATTTATCAACAACCTTACCGTTATTAAAAACCTGGAACTTCACTTTTTGCCTCAGCTTAAATTCTTCTATCGTACATCTTGCATAACGTCTTTTGCCTAATACGACACCTGCCCTGAATAAGCCGTAGCCCTGAGCGCAGCCGAAGGGGCAGTCGAAGGATACGCGACACGAATTATAGCAGCTGTATCCGCAAATGCAATTCAAACTTTGTCTTTACCTTGAGAGAATTGAGCAAATTCCCTCATACTCCGCTAATGTTAGAGCACCTACCAAATGCAGAAGAATACCGCCTGGCGGCCACACATATTCGTGCCGTTGCAAAAAAAATAGGACTGTCCCTGGGCTGATAAAACCGCTGCATTTTCCATAATACAGCAGGTTAGATTACAACTATCACGGATATGGCAAAAATGTCGATTTGTGATTGAACGGCTGAAATTTAATAAACGGAATACACTGAGGAACATCACGCCTGTCAGAAACGTGCGTATCCGCATCGGGTTTGTCAATTCAAAGCTATCTCGCTCTGACCACACACCCGGTAGTGTTTCATTTGAACTTCGTAAAGGAGATTGTTCTTCTCGATTAGCTTGGCTATCAAGCCGATTTGATTAAGTAAAATTTCAATCAGGTCGATATTTATCAATATCGATTCAGGGCTGTATTGCGGCAGAGCGATAATGACATATCCGCAGTTACTCCGTTCGGTCGCCAATTGTGCAGCAATCACACTGCAATTATCTGCGCCGGTCACGACCGGCTCAGCACCGTCGTCAATCTTAGCGCAAAGCTCTTTCAAGAATGACTCGCTGATGTTCAGCTTGGCAAATTCTTCGGGGTCGCTGGGCCAGTTGTTGCCCTCCCTGTCCATAATTACTATTGTAGCCCCTCCCTCGGGCAAAACTTCAAAAATCTGCCGTGCAATCTGCTCAGTTAGCATAAAGCCAGGTGAAGACAATGATTTATACATATCCATTCGACCGGCTCCTTACTTCGATTGTTGAATAACGCTACCAGCGAAAACTTCGGTATAATTACACGGCAACTTTCTTAGCAGTAATATTTTGCCTTAATTCCGCCAAAAAAGCATCCCGCACCAGCTGGGTATGTGTGTAGCCTGAAAATACGCTTTTTTAGCCTCAAAACGGCGTCTATTAACAAATCGAGATGTTTATTCCCGTTTTCTGAGAGCACGGAAAACCCCAATAAACGCCCAGAAACGTTGGTTTACGCTAAACACACACCTGACCGAGTTGGTGCGGGATGGAGTTTGAAAGTGAGTTTATAGGACGCGGCAGACACGCCGTCTGAATGTGGATATAGGTAGAAATTTAGTAATTAGTATCTGTTGCGGAAAACGAAAACCGACGATGTCACCCCCGCCCCTGCTTCCGCAGGGGTAAACTTGTCCCCGCGAAAGCGGGGAGCAGGGGTCCAGAGCGAAAAAGCTGGATTCCCGCTTCCGCGGGAATGACAAATATGGATACATACGCTTCTCCGTAAGGAGTCCTTAGGACTAACAGGCGTACTGTTTCCGCAACAGATACTAATTAAAGCATCGACTTCAGCCTGGTCATTGGGAACCTTCTCCCCGGACAATCAGTTACTCGCGCTCCCGGAGTGGCCTTATGACCATAAATCCGCCACTTCGAAATTCCATACCGCTTTTGTAGAAAGCGAATCAATCTCAAAAGGGACTGCATCTGTTGTGCTGTAGGTCCTGTGCGACTGAAATCACCAACAAGGCAAATCCCTATCCCATCTCTATTGGCCCAATTGTTGGCCGTTCCCCCACAATGAGCGCCGGGAATCTGCTCTCGCCAGCGAAAAGTAACCTCAATCTGGCCGTCACCGCTGTCTGTGCCGTTACCTATAACAAAATCGTAGCCGATCCCTGCCCAGTGGTTCTGTTCTCTGTGCATCTTGTCAAATATAGCTGCATTTCCCGTTTCTGTTGCTGAGTGATGTACCACCACAGCAACCCACTTTTTTTCCAACTGCGAAGGTGGTAACCAGTTTCCTGGTATATTTTTATAAGCACTCCCCCAGTCTTGTTTCGGTTTTATAATCCTCGGCGGAATAAATCTGGACTCGGAGCCGGGGCTCTGTACAATCTCCGGCATCGGCTCGTCATTGGATACACAACCGCCTAAAACAAACAAACAACTGCAAAAAATAAAAACTCTGCTAAGGACAGAGAACAGAGGACAGAGGACAGAGGACAGAGGACAGATTCTGACTTCTGACTTCCGACTTCCGACTTCCGACTTCTGACTTCCGACTTCTGACTTCTGATTTTTGACTTCTGACTTCATACCTGTGTTTGGTCACCCCTTTTTGCCAGAGGTGGTTTCTCCCTATATCTGACCATATACAAACCATTGCCTCGTTCGGTGAATTTAACCACATCCATATACGAGTTTATAAGCAGCAATCCTCTGCCCCCGGGCATGTAAAGACCCTCGCCGAATCGCGGATCTGCTACTGCTTCCGGTTCAAATCCCTCCCCTTCGTCCGTCATGGAAATTTCAATTTTATCTAAGCCAACAGAATAGTCGATTTTAACCTCTTTGGTGGGGTCCATTTTATTACCGTGCTTGACGGCATTGAGAAAAGCCTCCTCCAGGGCCAAATGAACCGCAAAAATATCATCTTTGTCGAAACCGTTGGCTTCGAGCTTAGAGAGGATCTGCTCGCACACCCCGACAATAGCAGATGGCCTGCTTTCCACAACCATTGAGTAATTGATTGTTGCTTTTGATACCATAAGCGAAACAACCCAGCACCAATTGTCCTCTGCTGTAAGTCCACAGCATTGACCGGTTTAAATAAGCCTGCCCGCCGATTCAATTGGTGCTGGGCGCCTAATTAGCTTAAGATAAATCCTCGACCGCACCTTCGACATCTTTATAAATATCGAAGGTTTTAGTCAGCCTTGTTATTTTGAAAATCTCGAATATCTTTGGGGTTATATTACAAAGTTTTAGTTGGCCATCGTGTTCGTAAATCCTCTTGCTGAGCCTTATTAAAAGTCCCAAAACGGCAGACGACAAGAACTGGACGTTGCCAAAATCCAAAATCAGTTTTATTCGCTCCGTTTGCTCAACAACTGACATAATCGAATCCTGAAGCGCCTTAATGTCACTTTCTTCGAGGATTTTTTCGTCGGTAAAGCTAATTATCGTCGCTTTCTTGGCATACTCAACGCTTATTCTTGGCTTAATCTCAGCCATAGTAAACTCCCTAACAAAACCATAAACAAAACTGTCCGAAAATCCTATGAACTATGAACTCTTTATTAGTGTGATTCTAATCCATTACTTGAATATATATTATACATCACGGCGGTTGGGCGTAAAGCATATTCTAAAAAAACTCCGAGACTCCCCACTGGGCACCGTATGCGTGTTTGCCAACTTCGTGCATTCAGTTCTTTTTGTTGTGTTTCTACACAGTGTTTGGCATCGCTTTCCTTCCTCAACCTCAAAAATCGGTAAACGTCCCCAATATTGCCACATTATCACGACCCAATTGGAACAGGTTTCAAGTGATTAATTCTCTCAAGGATATCATGGAACAGGGATTTCGATACGAGAAGGACTGTTTAAGTAAACCCGCCTTACTGTGTGGCGGGTAAAAAAGAGAGAACAACTTGTATCGGTAGTGGAAACTCTGGAGAGAATCCGAACCGAAAACACAACAACTTGAAATGTTGCAAATAAATTATTCTGCTATAAGTATTGTATTTATCGTGAGTTATGGTGAATATAAGTTTTTCTTCTTGACTCCTATGAGAATATGTCGATAATTATACATCTTTTAACAAATTTTTTTTTATGAAAGGATTATTATGGACGCTGATGTTACCGCTATTTTAGCTGCGATTGATGTCGTAAGCAAAAAAGTTGATAGTGCCAAAGATGAGCTTAAAGAAGATATCCAAAATGTGCAGAAAACTGTTGATAAGCATACTTCTTCGCTCCAGCACATTGTTCGTATTGTTGCCGGGCCAATGCCTGTCGCTATCAACAATATCGAGGAAAAACTCGGAATAGCAAAGACGGATTTTCCCTTAAGATCGGTACCGGCTGAAATTGATGGTTAATATCGCTGATTCAAAAAAAACAAAGGCGCAAGATCAATCATTTTTGCGCCTTATTTTTTTGCTTTTCCATCATTGCGAGCCAATCTTTGATTGGCGAAGCGATTTCTATTGTTTGGCATCGCTTTTCTTCTTGAACCTCAAAAATCGGTAAACGTCCCCAATATTGCCACACATTATCCCGACCCAATTGGAACAGGTTTCAAGTGATTAATTCTCTCAAGGATCTCATGGAACAGGGATTTCGATACGAGAAAGACTGTTTAAGTAAAAAAGATAGAACAACTTGTATCGGTAATGGAAATTATGGAGAAAATCCGAACCGAGAATCCAACAAACACGCCGCAGAATACTAGAAAGTAGAATGTCCCCTTTTCCTTTCAGCACTGCTACCGACGGGGCAGGGTAAACAGCGGCGTTGCCGGTAAGTCCTGAAACCATTGCCTGCGCTAATGCAATTACTTCTGGTTCTGTTCTGGGAAATCTTGCCGTTTTACAATTCCTTTTTCCCCGATATGGTGTCCCCAGATTTCATTGAGGGCGATATCCTACGCTTGCCCTTTGATTGCTCGCGCCATGTCCAGCATCTCGCGCTTTTTCGCAGCGGTTATAGCCTCTTGAATCTGGTCGGCAAGCTGCTGGGGTTTCGGGACTTCAAAGAAATAGATGTCACTGGCCCTCTGGCCCGCAGTTTCGATGTGGATGTGGCCTACGTTCATGAGTCGCCGGAGGAGACCGCGTATCGCGCAGGATACGTTCTGGATTTTCGATAGTTCGATCACTCGTTGACGGGTACTGATGACCCCCTCTTGTTCGATAACCCTTTGGTTAGTGAGCACGTCAACATTGTTCTTCCAGCGAAGGAACTGCCACAGCAAAGGCAAGAGTAAGATGTTCCTAAGCCTCAGGAACACAACCCAATGCCACTTCGAGATGAAGATAACTTCTTCTCCGTTCCTCAAAGTTATGCCCGGAATTCTCGGATCTTCTGCCTTATTGTTCTCCTTTCTCGTTTCTAAACCTGTGCGGATTATTTTTAAGATGCGCCTGCCGCATCTTCGGGTCCTGCCATGAAACTCCCGTGGAAACCAGAGCTGGCATCATATCTTGCTCCCATGGTACTCCGACCATCCATCGACTTGAACGCCGCCGCGCTTGGGAGCTGCCTGCTTGTTGTAGTGCGAAGCCGATCTGTAGGCATCCCATATGCTGTACACGTAGATCGGGAACCAGACAAACACAAGAGTGATGAACACCAAGCCCCATAATCGCACGACCCCGTGGACAGCCACGACCCCGAGGACAGAATTTACAACTTCAAGCACAAAATTCCCTGCGAACAAACCCAGCCCCTTCTTGATATCCCCATTATATAGCTGGCCCAGACCCGCGTGAAGAAGCGACATGGCAGCAGCCGAAGCAGGATCCTTCAGTCTTATCTCGGTTTCGAATTTCGTCGCGGACCGGTCGACCAACAGCGTCTCGGCGCATACCCGACAAAGCAATTGGTCACGAGCAACAATCGAGCAAATGTTACACACTCCTTTCCCACACCTGACGCACGTCCCCACGGCTTCATCCATGGCATGAACGAAGCATTTCATAGGATCCCCCTTCTCGTGCGGCACCCCGCGAGCGTGCCGAAATCTGCTAAATCTGGGGACACCATACCTATACCTATTTCTCCTTCTTAAAACGCTTGGCTACGCAACTCCATTCTCCGTAGTTGCTTCTCTGCGAAGTACGCTACGAAGCACGAGACTATGACTGACGAACAAGCCTTTCAAGTCCACGATAATAACTCCACGATAATAACAAAATCGTCCTCGACTTGCCTTTTATTTTTATTATTTTTTTCGATACTTCCTATCTGCCGCCTTAAAAAGCGTCTTTTTACTCGTTTA
>JBDRTM010000424.1:0-9681 GCA_043824065.1 Planctomycetota bacterium
TTACGAAAGGACTTACAATGAACAGGGCAAAAAAACAGCATCCTTTGGTGGATGTTAAGGAACCGAACCTGCTGGAGGATACCTATCCGTACAGCTTACCCCCTTTGATTCGTTTTGAAGGACCGGTGATTGAAAATATCGACGGCAAAACAGTGGAGTTTGACTTCAGGGCGGTTAAAGAAAGGAATATTTTAATTAGCGACACCACTTTCCGCGACGGCCAGCAGGCTCGCCCGCCTTATACTATTGACCAGATGGTTCACATCTATGACCTGATGAGCCGCCTTAGCGGCCCCAACGGTGTGATACGGCAGACCGAGTTTTTCCTTTACACCAAGAACGACCGAGAAACGCTTGAGAGATGCCGCGCGCTGGGCCATAAATATCCTGAGTGTACCGGCTGGATTCGAGCAATCAAAGGAGACTTCCGCTTAGTCAAAGAAGCCGGGTTAAAAGAAACCGGCATGCTCACAAGCTGCTCGGACTATCACATATTCCATAAGCTGAGATTCCGCAGCAGGGCCGAATGTATGGATACTTACTGTGAGGTTGTGGAGGCGGCTTTCGCCGAAGGTGTGCGTCCTCGCTGCCACCTTGAAGATCTGACACGAGCGGATATCGACGGATTTGTCCTTCCATTTGTCGAGCGATTGATGGAAATGAGCAGCCAGGTTCCGGAAGAGCTCTCTGCTAAAATTCGCCTATGTGACACTATGGGTTTTGGAATTAGCTACCCCGGCGCCGAGCTGCCCAGAAGCATCCCGAAACTTATCTACAAGCTAAATCAAGAATGTGGTGTGCCGAGTGACCGCTTAGAGTGGCACGGACACAACGACTTCCACAAGGTACATACCAACGGTGGAACAGCATGGCTGTACGGCTGTGATTTTGTTAACACCACGTTGTTTGGTTTCGGCGAACGCACAGGAAATCCTCCTCTCGAAAGTGCAATATTCGAGTACATCGCGTTAAAGGGCGACCTCTGCGGAATTAACACAATGGTAATCACTGAGCTGGCCGACTATATGCGTTCCATTGGTCTTCCAATACCGGACAACTATCCGTTCGTGGGCAGATCGTTCAATACTACGCGTGCTGGAATCCACGCCGACGGGCTCCGTCGTGATGAGCAGATATATAATATTTTCGACACTGAAAAACTGCTCGCCCGGCCGCCTCGTGTGGCAATCACCGACAAAAGCGGCACCGACGGCGTAGTACACTGGGTCAACGAGTTCTTCGGACTGAAGGGCGAAGACAGAATCAACAAGATTAAAATACACAAACTGGCTCGTTGGGTCATCGACCAATATGATGAGCACGGCCGGTTGACCGCTATCAGCGACCAGGAGCTCGAAGCTAAAGTAAAAGAGCTAATGCCTGATTATTGGGAAAAGTACAATGGTTCGACAGGCTCACCATCCTGAGCGAAGTCGAAGGAAGGCAACCAGAAGTAGTGCCGTTCCCTGTCGCGACTTGGCTCCGCCAAGCGAGCCACGGCGGGCAGATATTCTTGGCAATTCGTTACAGATTCTGTTATACTGCATGTCACGAGTAGGGTCCCAGCTCGCCGCGATGCGTCGCAGCGGGAAGGTTCTTATTGGAGGTAGAAATAAAAGATGTTAGCGAGAAGACCTGCTTTGATTACTCTTTTCTGTTGTGCTGCGTACTGTTTAGTGTCATCAACCTCTCCTGGGCTACTTGCCGTCGAACGGGCTGAATCCAAAGTCAATACCCGTGTACTCGACGAAATTGCAAGGACTAAGTCGGACCTGGAACTTGTCAATTTCACCGCTATGAGACTGGCTGTAAAAGACCTCATGAAGAATTTCCCCGGGAAGTACACTAATGGCGGAAAATACCTTAGAGCTATTGATGTCTTTGAAAAACGCCTGTCCGAGATTAAAAAGGCACTGGGACTGGGCGATAGGGCGGCGGCCAGGCAGGTAGATGAAATTATAGCCTTCCAGCGGCAGGCTCTACTTTCGAATCCACTGCTTGACTTCGACAAACTCCTGCTGATTAAACGCAAGCCAATTGGGGACCCCCGCCGGGCTACTGGTGATGAGGAAAACGATAAAGGATTGGGCAAATTCCTCGGCGTGCCGCAGCAAAGTTCATGGCAGCTTCACACAATGCCTAACACCGATGGCTGGGACAATGAGATATCTATTCTGTCGTGGCACGGGCTTCCAGCCCGTGAAAACACGGCCAAGATGGCCGTGCCACATGGAAAGCTCACTGCACTGTACCGCCCAACCAAAGGCAGGCTCATCAACGACATGGATTTGCATTTTGACGCTGAAAAGATAATGTTCTCAATGCCGGACAGTCGCAAATTATGGCAGGTTTTCGAGATTAATATTGACGGCACGAATCTACATCAGGTTTCTCCGAACGACCAGCCCGATGTCCACAACTTTGACTCGTGCTATCTGCCCAACGGCAAAATTGCTTTTATCTCGACCGCGCCGTTCCAGGGCGTCCCATGCAATGCATCTGTCAATGTGGGGATGATGTATCTCATGGACGCCGGCGGCATGAATGTACGCCAGATCTGCTTCGAGCAGGACCACAACTTCTGCCCAACAATGATGAACGATGGACGCATTCTTTACCTGCGATGGGAATATACGGATATACCGCACGTCTGGGCCCGTTTCCTGTTTACTATGAACCCGGACGGTACCACACAAAAGGAATATTACGGCAGCGGCGGCTACTGGCCCAATGCTATCTTTTACGCCCGTCCCATACCTGACCATCCCACAAAAGTAGTGGGCATCGTGACCGGCCATCACGTCGGAAGAGTCGGTGAGCTCATTATCCTTGACCCCCCCTTAGGCCGAACCGCCGCCGACGGGGTCGTACAGCGAATCCCCGGTTACGGTCGAAAAGTAGAGCCTCTCATCGAGGACAAGCTGACTTTAGACACGTGGCCGAAATTCCTTCATCCGTGGCCTCTCAGCGAGAAGTACTTCCTCGTTTCCTGCAAGCCGAGACCCAACGACCTTTGGGGCATCTATCTGGTCGATGTCTTCGATAACATCCTGCTCTTGAAGGAGATCGAGGATTATGCGTTGCTTGAGCCAATTCCGCTTCGTAAAACAAAGAAACCACCGGTCATTCCCGACAAAGTTGACCTCAGCCGTAAAGATGCCATCGTTTATCTTGAGAACATTTATGAAGGTCCCGGCTTGAAAGGCGTTCCGCACGGTACAGTCAAAAAGCTGCGATTGTTTACCTACCACTTCGCTTATCACAAAATCGCAGGAATCAATCATCGGGTCGGTACTGACGGTCCCTGGGAGCCCAAACGCATAATGGGCACAGTGCCTGTCGAGGAAGACGGCTCGGCTCTGTTCCGTGTCCCGGCCAACACACCAATATCCATCCAGCCGCTTGATGCCGAGGGCAAGGCCCTGCAGTTAATGCGAAGCTGGATGACGGCCATGCCCGGCGAGTTTGTCTCCTGCATCGGATGTCACCAGAAGCAGAACGCTGGGCCCCCGAATCTCCAGACTATTGCCTCCCGCAACCGGCCGTCTGAAATAGAACCCTGGTACGGACCCGAAAGAGGTTTCAGTTTCAGACGTGAAGTCCAGCCCGTTCTGGACAAGTATTGCGTCTCGTGCCATAACGGCGGCAAATCCCACCACGGCCAAAATGTTCCAGACCTGCGGGGTAATCAGGGTAAATTCATCGCGTATAAAAACGGAGTCCCAAAAGCCAATGTAATCTATGGGATCCCACGGGAAGATCTCGTCAAAAAGTATGGCGGCGTCTTTGAACCATCTTATATCACGCTGCGCAGTTTCGCAAGAGTGGGGGGGCTTGAAAGTGATTTGCGCTTGCTGGCACCCGGTGAATTCTGTGCCAACACGACCGAGCTGGTCCAGATGCTCGATAAAGGTCATCACGGTGTTCGTCTTGATGCCGAGGCTTGGCAGCGCATCACGACATGGATTGATTTGAATGCTCCCTGTCACGGAACCTGGAGAGAGGTCGTCGGTCTGGAGAAAACGAGGAACGACCACAGGCGCCGCCTGGACCTGCGCAAGCTCTATGGGGGATCAATTGAAGACCCGGAGGTCTATCCTGAAATGCCCGAAAGAAGAATTGAGCCGGTGGAACCCACACCTGCCTCAAGACCAAAAACTGATGTCCCCCGGCTTGCCAAATGGCCGTTCGACGCCGCTGAGGCCAGACGCCGCCAGGCCGGCGCCGGACCAACCCATCGAACGATTGACCTTGGCAACGGCATCAAACTCGAAATGGTCCTCGTTCCGGCCGGCCAATTTGTGATGGGGGACAAGAATGGTTATCAAGACGAATGTCAGCTTACACCGGTAAACATCAAAAGAGCTTTCTGGATGAGCAAGTTTGAAGTGACCAACAAACAATATGCAAGGTTCGACTCATCACATGATAGTAAGTATGAACATAAAGGAAGCTGGATGTTCAATGAGTGGGACCTCGGCTGGGCACTAAACCAACCTAAACAACCTGTTGTTCGCGTATCCTGGAAAGAAGCTATGGAGTTCTGTCTTTGGCTGTCTGAGCGGACTGGGCAGAAGGTCTCCTTACCTACTGAAGCTCAGTGGGAATGGGCTTGCCGGGCAGGTACCGACACTCACCTGTACTACGGCGACCTGGACGCGGACTTCTCACAGTTCGGGAATATGGCTGATTTAACCATACGAGAGCTCGAGTACGACGTCAGGGACCAATACAACCCCGATATAGAACACAGGGATGCCAGATTCAATGATACGAAACTCGTAACAGCAAAGGTCGGTAGCTACAAACCAAATGCCTGGGGCCTGCATGATATGCATGGTAATGTCTGGGAGTGGACGCGCTCTTTGTACAAACCCTATCCGTACACCGATAACGATGGCCGAAACGATATTAGTGACAATGGCGGCAAAGTCGCTCGCGGCGGCTCGTGGTATGACAGGCCGAAACGCTGCCGTTCGGCTTCTCGACTGAGCTATCCGGCATGGCAGAAAGTTTATAACGTAGGTTTCCGAATAGCGCTTAAAGCCGACAACCAAACTCAGCAGTTCGTCAGCTCGTCCCGCCCATCGGATGGGCGGGGCTCGTCCGGGCGACTCGTCTCTGCGAAGCGCTTTACCGAAGCAGGAAGCCTGCCGTAGCCCGGCAATGGCGCAAGCCATCCTGTGGACAAATAAGCAAACTCCGGGGTACAGAAATTCGTAGTTTTTTCCTTGCCGCCGGATTATATATGATATATGTTCTGTCTATTCTGCCCCAAGCTTTAGAGTGAGCTAAAGTGACACTTACGTGTCATCCTGAGGCGCAGCCGAAGGATCTGGCCAACGAAAAAGAGATTCTTCGCTTCGCTCAGAATGACAGCTTCACTGTCACTTTAGGCACTCCAAACTTTAGGCACTTTAAGTGTAAAGTGAGCTAAAGTGGAGGTATTTATGGAATACACTTGTCATGATATTGCACAAATGATCGACCACTCGCTGCTGCGGCCTGAGCTGACCGAGGAAGATGTTCGCAAAGGTTGTCAGATTGCAAAGAAGTATAAGGTTGCCACGGTCTGCTGCCGTCCGTCTGAAGTTACATTAGTCAAAGAGTTACTTCAGGGTTCAGATGTCAAGACAACCACTGTTGTCGGCTTTCCGCACGGCTATAATAAGACCGGGACGAAAGTCTTCGAGGCCGAGCAAGCCATCGAAGACGGCGCGGTCGAGCTGGATATGGTGATTAATATCGGCAGGCTTCGCAGCGGTGACTACGACTACGTCAAGAAGGACATCCAGGCGGTTGTCGAGGCCAGCAAAGCTGGTTTGGATCAAAACCCGCCGTTGGCGGGCCACCGTCACAACGTAGTGGTCAAAGTGATTTTCGAGAATTACTACCTTACCGATGAACAAAAGAAGATTACCTGCCGGCTCTGTGAAGAAGCCGGGGCCGATTTTGTCAAGACCTCAACCGGTTTCGCAGGCGGCGGTGCAACGCTGGAAGACCTGCGGCTTATGCGGGAAAATGTCTCAGAAAAGGTGCAGGTAAAGGCTGCCGGAGGTGTACGCGACCTGGAGATGGCTTTGAAGGTCAGGGAGGTCGGTTGTACGAGATTTGGAGCGACGAGGACAGAGACCATTATGGAGGAATGCTATAAGAGAAGTGGCCAGAAGTAGGATATTAAATTCTAAACAAATAAGTTTAGAGTGCCTAAAGTGACAGCGAAGCTGTCATTCTGAGCGAAGCGAAGAATCTCTTTTTCGTTGGCCAGATCCTTCGGCTGCGCCTCAGGATGACACGTACGTGTCACTTTAGCTCACTTTAGGCACTTTAGTTCACTTATTGTTTAGGATTTAGGATTTTCTTTTCTTGACATGCATATTGTGGAGGTAAAAATCGTGAAAAATAAATATTATCCAAACTTATTCAGCCCTATTCAGATTGGCAATATGCTCGTGCCGAACCGGATTGCGATGGTGCCGACAGACATAAGCTCGGCCAATGCGGATGGTTCTGTGAATCCAAGGGTAATCACCTATCATGAGGAGATTGCCAAGGGAGGCTGTGGGTTCATCATTGTTGGCGCGACCACGCCTGATAAGATAACGGGAAAGCCGACTGTGACTTGTCTTGCCGCAGACGAAGATCCTCTGATTCCCGGACTTGCTCACCTTGCTGAGGCGATGCATCGTCACGGAGCGAAATGCGCCGTCCAGATTCAGCATCCGGGTCGCCAGGCGGCCTGGCCCCGCAAGAACTTGATGTCCGCCAGTGACCATGTGCTGGATGTCCCGGGCTCTGCCGGTCATGAGGTCATATATGCCGAGAGCATTGCCCAGGGCAAATCGGTACGTGCTATGACAGTCGAGGAAATATACGACCTGATTGAGAAGTTCGGTGAAGCTGCCTGGCGGGTGCAGCAGGCGGGTTTTGATTCCGTGGAGCTTCATGCCGCCCATGGCTACCTGATAGCACAATTTATGAGCCCGTTCGTGAACAAGCGAAATGACCGTTTCGGCGGGAGTTTTATCAATCGGATGCGTTTCACGATGGAGATTATTGACCGGATTCAAATGAAATGCGGAAAAGGCTTCCCTCTCGGTATTCGCTATTCGGGCGATGAATGGATAGAAGGAGGACGGACACTCGATGAAACCGTTAGGGTGGCCAAGCTTATGGAAGAAATGGGTTTGGCCTACGTTGATATCAGTGCGGGGATATTTGAGTCGCCCGCAGCAGTAATGGACCCGATGTATTATCCCGAAGGATGGAATACCTATACTGCTGAGGAAGTCAAAAAGCACGTGAAAATCCCCGTCATCACCAGCCATTCTTTGAGGAATCCGGATTACTGTGAGAAGATATTGGCCCAGGGCAAGGCCGATATGGTCGGGATGTGTCGGCAGTTGATAGCTGATCCCTACTGGGCAAACAAGGCCGGGGCCGGCAAGAAGCAGGAGATACGACGGTGCATTTCCTGCCTTGTTGGCTGCTGGCAGGAATCGCTGATGATTAGGCGTGACATGCGATGTGCGATTAACCCGGCTATTGGTGATGAGCGGTTCATACATTTGCAGCCTGCTAAGAAATCCTGCGATATTGCGGTCATAGGGGGCGGGCCCGCAGGGATGGAGGCGGCCCGAGTCTCGGCACTGCGCGGACACAAGGTTACGATTTTTGAGAAAACCGGTGAGCTTGGCGGTGCAATGCTGTGTTGCTGCACTGTGCCCGGAAAGAACAAAATGCGTTGGTACGCGGATTGGCTCCGTTCCCAGCTTAATAAGTTGAATGTTGAAGTTCGGTATCAAACCGGGCCAAAGGTTAAGGACCTGAAGGGATTCGATGTTGTTTTGCTCGCAGCGGGAGGCAGGATTGCAAAGCCCGACATTCCTGGAATCGACCTGCCTTTTGTCACCACGTTTGAAGATGTTCTGCGGTGCAAGAATACGAAGTGTGAGTACTATCCATCTATAAATAAGGCAGAGCCGGTCGAATGTGGTGATAACGTGCTAATCTGGGGTGACCACTTCGGCGCCGCCGACACTGCCGAGAGGCTCGGTTGTGCCGGTAAGAAGGTTACGATTGTCACTGAGAATCACGACTTTGCCGAATGGATGGAGCCGTGCCATCGCGATGTAATGCTCAAGCGCTTTGCGTGCGGCAATGGCGAGGGGCTAAAGAGCAAGACTTACAAATACCCTGTCAGAATTGTCCCCAATTCTTCGGTCCTGGAGATCAAGAAAGGCGGTAAGGTCATTATCGTCAGTAGTACCTTTGAACGCTTTGAAGTGAAGGTTGACACGGTCGTCCTTGCCAAAGTCGAACCTAATGACGGTATGTATGAGAGTCTTTTGGAGAGGGGTCTTATCGTGGTCAGGATAGGCGATGCGAAGAAAGTCAGAAACGTGCGGGGAGCGGTGACCGACGGTGCGAATGCTGCACTTACGATAGAAGAAGGCGTAACGCTAAACGCCAACAACGAGCTCATCTCGAATCTGCCGACCGGCATTGATTTGTCATAACGCCGATGAGACACAAATTCAGTTTTGAGTTTTTAGTGTTGAGTTTTGAGTTGCAACTAAAAACTAAAAACTCATAACTCAAAACTAAAAATGTAAGGAATCAAAGATATGGAAAGAATTAAGGTCGGTGTCATAGGCACGGGTTTCATTGGCCCGGCTCACATCGAGGCGTTGAGGCGTTTGGGCAATATCGACGTTGTCGCTTTAGCTGAATGCTCCGACTACGTTGCCGGGTCAAAGGCCGAAATGCTCGGTATTGACCGGTATTACGGCGATTACAGAGAGCTTCTAAAAGACGGCCGGATTCAGTCTGTTCACATCTGCTCACCGAATTACCTGCATTACGAAATGGCCAAAGCGGCCCTGGATGCCGGAAAGCACGTTATTTGCGAAAAGCCTCTTGCCATCAGCGTGGCGGAGGCGGAGGAGCTCGTCGATCTGGCGGATAAGCAAGGCCTTGTGAATGCTGTCAACTTCAATATCCGTTACTACCCGCTAATGAGACAGCTTCGATTGATGGTTGACAAGGGGGACGTGGGCGAGGTCTTTGCCGTTCAAGGCTCTTATTTGCAGGATTGGCTCTTCCATCCGACAGATTACAACTGGCGGCTGGAGCCGGACCAATCCGGACAGTCCAGGGCCATCGCCGATATCGGCTCTCACTGGATGGACCTCATCGAATTTGTAACGGGCCTGAAGATTCAGGAGGTCTGCGCCGATTTTGCGACCTTTCACAAAGTCAGAAAAAAGCCGTTAAGGCCGGTCGAGACCTATGCCGGCAACCCCTGCCGGCAACAAGCAGGGGCGGAAGACTATCAAGACATGCCCATAAATACGGAGGATTATGCAACGGTCCTCTTTAGATTCGAAAACGACGGCCGGGGCGTAATGACCGTCAACCAGGTTGCAGCCGGAAGAAAGAACAGGCTCTGCTTCGAAATAGACGGCTCAAAACAGGCCGTTGCATGGGAATCCGAGACGCCGAATCAAATCTGGATTGGGAAGCGGGATGGCAATAATGAAATCATGATGCGCGACCCGTCCCTGGTATATCCTGAATGTAGTGGGCTTATTTACTATCGGTGAGGCCAGAAAGATGGATTCCCGGACTCTTTCTTGCAAGTGTTCTTGTAAGTATTCGGCTGCTTTTTTGGTTTGTATT
>JBDRTM010000425.1:0-5472 GCA_043824065.1 Planctomycetota bacterium
TTTGCTCAGCATGACAATAAGAGCAAGCATTCATTTTGTTGGAAGCTTTTAGCTAATTCTCGATTCTTATTACTCCTTAGTCGTTTGCTCCTTGCCGGCTTTTGGTTTTAACGATGGGTCCCTGTTTACCAGGATTCGCCACTCTGCGCCTTTAGGGATAACAAATTTTTCATTCACATTGGTAAAGATACGTTCTATCGCGTCCTGATATATTTCCTGAACCACAAGTTCCGGATGTTTGCGATATTCGGGCAGCAATTGCCGGAGATAATCGGCATTGGCTCTGGCACTTGCCACAACTTTCGTTCGGTAGGCCCGTGCCTCAGCGGTTTTCTCCTGAGCTAAGCCGGCGGCCTCTATAACTGTGTTCTCAGCATCAGTTCTGGCTTTGCTTATGGTCTGCTCACTTCCCTGGCTGGCACTGACGGATGCTTGGAACGCTACGTCCACCTGCCGAGGCCAGGTTTTGTCCGTCAACTGCACTCGAACGACTTTTATGCCGCTTTCTATTGTGTCGAGTTTGTCCTGCAGCAATCCTCTGATATGTTCGGTTAGACTTGCGACTTTCTCGAACATAACGTCGTCGATGGTATAATTGACCGTTGCAGTTACAATCGCATCCTCAAAGAGATTCTGCAAAAGCGGCGTTATACTTTCTGTTATAACGTCAAAGTAAATGTCCCCGGGTTTTACGTCTTCGACGTAAATATTCCTAAAGAAGCGTTCAGGGGCATCAATCTGGTAGGTTAATTGCCACTTGCAATGGACAATATTGTAGTCACTACCGCCTGAGCCGGATATAGTCTCATTTTGTTCTTCGCTTCGCGTAATACAATAACCGTCTTTTATCGGGTCCAGTTCCGGCAGGAACCGGGTCTTTTCGATAGAAGGCTCGCTGAGCATCCGTTCTGGCGACTGGTAGTACCAAAACGACCTCACAGTTAAATCCACCTTTTTTTCCACAGGGATTTTTACCATCGTATCCACCGGATATGGGAATATCCAATACGGCCTGGTCCTGGGTTTGAGAACTCTGTTTTCACCTACTCCGCGAATCTTCCCGAAACGCAAAACAAGGGCCTGCTCGTCGGAACCCACCGTCTTAAAACCGGAGGCCAGAAAAGCAAAGATAAGCACTGCCATTATCACTTTCAGAATAATAAAGCTGATTCTCAGTGCTTCCGATAGTGACTTGCCGGCAGCGTCAAGGTCTTCGGTCGCAGACTTATCCGGTGCCTGTGGTTGTAAGTCGTTATTACTTTGTTTATCTTCTTCTGCCATACTCTTGTGCAACGTTTATTTCTTTTAGTACAACACGGTTCATATTCTTCTTATTTTTTCGTTTCCAGGGACGGGATTTCCTTCAATAGTTTGAAAGGCTCCGACTCAGCAGGTATAACGATAGTTGACCGTTCCTTTAATATCTTTTCTAAACTTTCGATATTCCGAAGAAACATTGCCAGTTTAGGCTCTTCTTCCAGCATTTTATAATATTTGGCGGCTTCAGCGTCGCCCTGGCCTCGTATGGCCTTGGCTCTTGCCTCCGCAGCGGCCAGCAGCTCGGTCTTTTTCAAATTGGCATCAGCTCTTATCTTGGTTGCTTCGGCCTCTCCACGGGCGATAGTGGCTTCGGTCCTGCGATTTCTTTCAGTCTTCATTCGTTCAAACACATCTTTGCTGACATCCTTACTGACCTTTAGCTGCTTTATGCCGAGGGTTTTAATTTCAATCCCGTACTCATCGCTGACGGTTTGTTCAAGGTCGGCCAGCATTTCCGCTTCAATTTGGTTAAATTTTATTTTCCCCGGGTCGCTGTTTACAAATTCACCGAAGGAATGCTGCCCGATCACTCTATTTTGAGTGTCGGTAATCTGGCTGTACAGTTTAACTTCGGCTTCCTTGACAGTCCCAACGGAATTTAAGAATTTCAAAGGCTCGGCAATCCTCCATACAACATAAGTATTGACGATAATCGGAACAGCGCCTTTGGTAGTAGTCTCGCCGAGGTCGGCCTCAAAAACCTGCATCCGCGAGTCAAACTTGTGCACACTCTCTATCGGGGCGGGCCACTTGAAATATAGTTTTGGTTCTGTAATTTCACGTACAGGTTTGCCGAATCTTGTTACCAGGGCCGATTCGGTCTCTCTGACCTGAAACGCAATAAGATACAAACCTAAAACTGCGACTACTAATGCCACAAAAATTGTGATAGCTATATTTTTCATTATTCGCTGCTCTCCTTAAAACCACCTATGTCATATAGACTCGGAGTTAGTTTTTCCTGAACATCAATTATGATAATCTGCTTATCGTTCGGGTCGGCGACCACGACATATTTTCGTATATCCTTCAAGGCCTCTTCGAGCACATTTAATCTAAGCATGCGTTTGTAAATATCTTTCGCCGCCCTGTATGCTTTGAGCTGGCTGGCGAACCTCTCGCCGGTTGCTTTTGCAAGTGTCGCTTTTTCAAAGGCATAGCTTTGTGATTCTCTAATGGTCCTGAGGATATCGCCCTTGGCTTTTTCAAGGGCCGTATCCAAATCACTGCCAAGTTTTTCCACATCCCCCGGGTTCTTTGTGTCTTCGGCCTGCTGATATTTGGATGCAAGGCTGTAAAGCTCGTCGGCAGCTTCCACTGAACCGACAAGTGCACTCAAACTCCTGTCTCTCTCTGCCTGGGCTTGGAGGATAAGTGTCTGTTCCTTTTGGATTGCCCCGACAACTGCCTGATAATCCGCTGCTACTTCAGGCGGAGGATGAAGGCCCTGCAGGCCCAGAAATACGATTTCAACACCTAAGCCCGCTTCATCGGCTGCCTTCTGGATTTGGCGGAGCAAGGCGCTCTTGGCCTTGTCCCTGCCTGCTCCAAACAGACTTTGCTCAAGGTCGGCTTCATCATCAACTTCGACCATGGCGCTGGCTGCAAATTTCGTCAGCTCGCGATAACAAATGGCCTCGAGCCGTTTTTCCGGTTCGTTATGATTATAGATAAAAGAATACAAATCCCTCACCTTGTATTGAACAGGAACGGCAGCCATAACAAGGCTCACCGGCACGGCTGAGGCATCGGAGGACGCACTTGTTTGTTTGCTGGCAACAAGCAGATGGTATTCTTCCTCATAGTGCTGCTTGCCCCACAATAACGGGCCGTAGCTGGCTTTATTCTGTTCCGCCTTAAAGCCGATGTTAAGCTCCATAACTTTCTTCGTTGGATACTTATAAGCGATATCTATTGGCCAGGGCCATTTGAAAGACAAACCGGGACCGGCAAGCCTGACATCATTCGCATCGTTTACCGGATTGCCGAAACGTTCTATTATTGCCTCCTCATTGGGTGCTACTACGACGATGCAGCTTAACAAATATAGCGTAACCGCAGCAAACAAAACCAAAGGCGCTATCGCTTTTTCGAGCAGTTTATAAAACCAGGTTTGAGAGACCTTAAAGCCAAACTGATAATCGATGGCACCTGCGGCGCTGCGGAATATTCCGCCCGGTTCATTTATGACCCCCAATAGTCTGCTGTCGAAAGCACTTCTGCTGTATCGGCCTTTCAGTCTCGGACGGTATATGTCAAAGATGAGATTCAAAGCGGTTTCTACACCAACAACAACAAGCAGAATCGGAACTATCCAGTCGATTACATTTATCACGATGAAATACTTGAATTGTGCTAATGCCAAGCCTATTGCCAGAGCAAAACACAAAACAGCTATCCCTAATAGAGAGCTGCCCCCTGCCCTTAATGGTCTCCACGATGGCTGAGCTGACATGCCGGTGGCATAGCGGGAGATTAAAAAGCTCATGAAAGCAATGGCCGTCATACCAATTGCACAAAGCAACGGCTGTTTCGGTTCGCCTTCCAGACCGGCTATAATAGTCTTGAATAAATACAGCCCGAGACCTAATTGATAGGCGGCGATTAGTGCTGAGAATATGGGAATGAACAATTTTTCGAGTATTTGCAGGCGTCGCTGAGCAGCGGCAAATAAACCGGCACGTTCACCACTGGCTTGAAAGATTGCCGAGGACATCTCGTCCTTGCCCAGCTGGCTCATATCGAGTTTTTCCTGCTCGGCTATGGCACGCTGATGGAACTGTAAGCATAAGATAAGCCAGATCAAGGCGGACGAGAGAATCAGCCAGCCAATCGCAGAGATCGCAAAAAAGCCGCTCCATCGGCCTAAGAAAAAGGCAATGCCGAAAAAGACCACGCTCAAGATCAAAGATACCAGCGATATGTGTTCAGGGCGTTTGGATGATTCGGTCATTTTCTGTCCCGGTTATATAATCCGAACAAAAAAACCACAGGCACAGTATTCATTTAATATCTGTGTATGCTCTTTACAAGTTTCAAGTTGCGTAATATAACAATAAACGTTATTTTGGTATAGGGACAATTGTAAAAAAATTAAGCTTTGGTATAAAGTCAAAATCGCGATGTCTTGGCAGACCGCATAACCGGCACGAGTTGGTAGCGAAAGATGAATAAGTTATTTACAATAGCGAAAAACACTTTCATAGAAACCCTGAGACAACCCGTCTATGCCATAATCATTGTCGCCGCCTTGTTCTTATTATTTATAAGTCCTTCTTTGACGATGTACACAATGAGCGACGACAACAAGCTCTTGCGCGAGATAGGGTTATCTACGCTGTTTTTAACCAGCTTGTTCATTGCAATATTTTCCGCTTCCGGGGCTGTGGCCCAGGAATTAGAGAATAAGACTATAACCACCGTCCTGAGCAAACCTGTCCAGCGTCCGATATTCATTATTGCGAAATTTTTCGGTGTAGCTGCCGCCGTGGTTCTGGCCCATTATATTTGCACCATCGCCCTGCTGATGGCGATTAGACACGGCGTCCTTGAAACCGTAAACGACCTGCACGACTGGACGGTTCTGGGCACAGCAGCGGTTGTTGTTCTCGCAGCATTCCTACTAAGTGCTTTTTTCAACTACACTTATGATTGGAAATTCTCATCGACAGCTATTGTGTTGACCGGCATATTTGCTACATTTGGCATCGTGTTCCTAACTTTTATCGACCGCAACTGGCAGTTTAATCCCAAGGATAATGGCTTAAACGCCGTGGATATTTACGGCTCGGTATTACTGCTGTTGGCTGCAATAATAATTGTGGCTCTGGCAGTCGCACTTTCCGCCAGGTTCAACATTGTGGTAACGCTCTCGGCCTGTATCGGGATTTTTTTGTTGGGTCTGGTAAGCGATTATGCCTTCGGCAGATTTGCCGAAACACATTTGTGGGCCAAAATAGGAAGATTTTTAGTCCCGAATCTACAGATTTTCTGGATTAGCGACGCCATTTACGAAGGAAGCCAGGTCCCTGTAAAATATATCGTGATAACTGCTTCTTACGCCTTGTGTTACACAACAGCCATACTCGCATTGGCCATCGCCCTCTTCCAACGCCGACAGGTTGGCTAAAAAGTGCCTAAGGTGTCTAAAGT
>JBDRTM010000426.1:0-4890 GCA_043824065.1 Planctomycetota bacterium
CGATGCTCGCCCTGGAAACTCGAGGCTCGAATTTCCAGCCTCCAGTTTCTGCCGTAAGGCATCCTGCGGAGATACCAGCTTCGACAACGCCAAACAAGATTCTACACCGCATTCAATTTCGGCCCTGCGCTCAAGCCGACAAGTCCGGCACGACGTACGGCTCGCGGTAATAACCACGGACCAAACGGTTGGCTTGTTCATTGTCCTTGAAGCACTCGTTTTCCCGGTCGATCTCCAGCCATGGCCCGAGCGTCACCGTCTTGGCGTCAACATCGATTTCGTGGGCCGCAAGGTGCTCCAGCAGCCGGTGAAACATGTCGTTGAAGACCGGGATGTGCCGAACCTGGTCACGCATCTCTTCCTTCGAGACCTTCTTGCCGAGACGGTACGAGATGTTGCCGGTATGGCAAACAGCAGTGGAAAGGTGGCCTTCGAGGACCTCGGCGTTGAGAGCTTCCCGGCGGCCGCTGCGGACCACCTCAATGAAATTGACAAAATGATTGCCGCCGCCGCTGAACGACTTGACCTGCTTGCCCTCGTTGTCCCAGGCGATGCCGCGATAGAGACTCACCGATCCGCCTTCGCAATCGACGATCACGCCCACTCTCTCGCCACGAAACGTGGGTATTTCGTTAGAGCCCTTGGCCTTATTGAGATTGTGCACCTCATAGAGTAACGGGGCTGTTGGAAAGTCGTAGTAGATGATCTGCGTGTTAGGGACATTGCAGGCGTCGTTGAACACGAACCGGCCACCGATGCTCATTACCTGACGGGGAAGCATCTTCTCGCCCAGACACCAACGGGCAGCATCCACCTCGTGGACGCCTTGGTTGCACGACTCGCCATCGCCGGTGTTCCAGTCGAAGCTGCAGTCATATTGGAGCCGGTCGCGATAGATCGGCACTTTCTTGGCAGGGCCACACCAAAGGTCGTAGTCAATGGTATCAGGGATCGGGAGCGGAGTCTGGCGTCTGCCGCATGAAGAACGAGGCTTGTTGGCAAAAGCGGTGATGTGCTTGATCTTGCCGAGGTTTCCTTCCCGGATCCATTGGATTGCCTGGGCGATGGAACTCTGCGAGCGGCGCTGGGTGCCGCACTGGACGATGCGGCTGTACTTTCTGGCCGCGTTAACCATCTGCCGGCCTTCCCAGATGTAATGCGACAGCGGCTTCTCGACATAGACGTGCTTGCCGGCTTGACATGCCCAGATTGTGCTCAGACCATGCCAGTAGTTCTGCGTCGCGTTACCGATTACGTCGATGTCTTTGCGGTCGAACATCTTGCGCATATCGACATATTGCTCGACGTTGTGGTTGTATCTTGATTCGATCATTTTGGCTCCTGAAGCCATGCGCTCTCGATCCGGGTCGCTAAGGGCCACGACTGTTACACCCTTCTGGCCCTCAAAGGATGGTATGTGGGCCCCCCTGCCACGCCCGCCGAGACCAACCACGCCCACATAAATGCGGTCATTCGCTCCTCGTACACGTGAAAACGGCAACGCCACCGCAACTCCTGCGGCAATCGAACTCTTAACGAAATTCCGACGGGTAACACCTTTCATAATCTGTCTCCCTTCGTTCGAGTAAGCTCCAATAATGCTTCATCGGGTATCGGGCAAAATCTTTCCTGCTCTTTGCCACTATCTCTCTTCTAACGAATCCAGGAGTAAGTGGTTGACGGTATGTACTTTTTCAGTCAGCTCAGCCAGCTCGTCCGAGGTTTTTGCTGATTCGATAGAACGTAGAATTTCGGCCAGCTCAGCGGCTCCGTTAATTGTATCAAGACCATTGTTCTCCATCGTTACCAATACCTGCCTGACCCTGTTTGCTAACCGCCGGCGGAAGAAGTCAAAGCGCCCTGGTTTTAAAACACCCTCTTTCCAGGCCGGCTCAAACTCATGAAATGCAGTGCACGCCTTTTGTATATAAAGCAGTACCATACCCCTGGCCGGGGAGCCTGAGGAAAGAATCCGCGCCCACTGCAGCTCTTCGTTACGCCAGTGTTCGTCTGCTACAGTTGTTTTGTATTCTAAATTACTCATCAGCATGGATGGTCAGAATTCTGTCGAGGTTAATCCTTTCCTGATAGCATATTTAGTGAGCTCTGCGAGGCTGGAAATGCCAAGTTTGTTCATAATCTGGCGGCGGTTTGCATCGGAAGTCTTTGGGCTTATGTGCAAACTTGAAGCGATCTGTTTAGTTGATTTGCCTTCGGCCAACATTTGGACAATTTGGCGTTCCCGCGCTGTGAGGTGATCATCGGCTGATTTATTGTAGGTTGCCATGTAGCGTATGTAGTCATCCAGCACAACGTCAGTTATCTTAGGACTCAAGTAATGCTCGCTGCGATTGACCGTACGTAGTGCCCTGAGCACCTCATCAAAAAGACAGGATTTGAGCACATACCCTGAAGCACCTGCTTTAAGCATTTGCGTTACAAAATGCTTGTCGAGATGTACCGATAAAGCTATGACCCGGATATCCGGATTTTCTGATAGGATAAGGCGGGTGGCCTCAACTCCGTTCAGATTGGGCATAGCGATATCCATAATTATAATGTCCGGCGAAAGCTCCTTTGCAAGCTGCGTTACCATCAGCCCATCTTCAGCTTCACCAACCACTTCCATATCCGGCTGGTTCTCAATTAAGACTTTCAATCCTTCCCGCACAACACCATGGTCATCTGCAATTAGTATCCTCATTTTTACCTCCTTTGCATTCAGACAGTTAAGACTTCTGCAAAATTGAGGTTAGGCATATATTATTTAAGAAAATCAGGTTTTCGATTTTCTTGAATAATCAGCTAACTGTCTATTACACAACAACATACTGTTTTAAAAGAAAAAATTAAAAAACAATTTTTTCTTTCCAAAGTATGCCTAACCTCAATTTTGCAGAATCCTTTTTAGACAATAGTTTTTTTTGTTTGAGGTACAACTACCGTAGCCGTAGTGCCCCGCCCGGGTTCAGATTCAATCTCAAGGTGTCCTCCCAAGTATTCCAATTGTTCCCGAATACTAAAGAGGCCAAATCGAGCTGTCTGAGAGATTTCTGCACCGACTTCGCTATATTTGAAACCCACTCCATCATCTTGAACTCTAACGTATATCTGACTCTGACTTTCGCGGGCGGATACCTTTACTTTACGCGCGTGTGCATGCTTAACAACATTGGTGAGCAGCTCCCGCGTGACACGGAATAAACAGTTCTTAATCTCGTCCTGCATGGTACCGAGCTGCTCATCGCTTTCAAGCTCATACTCAATTCCATGCTTTTGCCGGATTTCCTCAGTGAGATATTTCTCCAGTGCTATGACAAAACCTAACTGATGCAGGACCGGATTACTGAGCTCAAACGTCAACGAATCAGCCTGTTCGATCGTCTCACCAATTCCCCCGCACGCGATTCTCAGTGATGCTAATACCTTGGAGTCCGATACCAACTGCAGTGATGATTCGAGGGCAAGCTTAGTCAAGACTAATTTTTGACATACTTCATCATGTAATCCCACCGCAAGCCGCTGCCTTTCGTGTTCTTCGGTCATTAGGATTTTAGAGGCCATAGCCTTGAGCTTTGCCTGGTTTTCGATTAACTCATTTTCTGTCTTCTTTCGTTCGGTGATATCGTGGCCATAAACGTTAACATAATTGGCATCAACGACCGGCGCGAATATGAGGGAAAATATCCGGTCATCGCATTGGGCCTCGGTCCGCTGGCTCTGGCCGGAACTCAGAGCGTCCAGTACAAGCTCATGCCAGGGGTTTGGCAGAGACTGGCCCACGCTGCAACTCCAAGCCTTCAACAAGATCGCACCGGCCTTGTTGGCGTAAACGACCGTACCGCGGCCGGAAATGCGAAGAACCGGGTTAGGGTCTTCGGCTGGGAATTTAGCCAGCTTTGCAATCTGCTCCTCTGCCTTCTTACGCTCGGTGATGTCGGTCAATATTGAGATACTACCCATATATCTATTATCCGCATCGAAAATCGGCTGTGGCGACATACGAAGGAAAATCTTTTGCCCATCTTTTCTTGTGTTTTTAAGCTCGTATGGCTTAGAAATACCTTTCCTTCTTTCAGTCAATTGTTCGTTTATTATTTTCTGAGCATCTTCATCGAAGAAGTCCGTCCAAGACCTTCCAACTATTTCATCCGGAGAGTAACCAAACATTTCACCAAATTTATTATTGACATAAACATACCTGCCATTCTCATCCATTTGTCCCAGACCATCATTCATTGTTTCCGCTAACATCCGGTAGTGTTCTTCAGATTTCCGCAGTGCCTCTTCCGCCCGCTTGTGCTTGGTGATATCTGCAAATGTGGCCTGCAGAGCCAGCCGACCTTCGTATTTAATGCGTTTGCACGAGAATTCCAGCCAGCGCAACTTCCCGTCCTTTCTAACAATCCGGAACTCCCAGGTAGGCGTTAGTGGCTTTCCTTCCCACCGGTCCTTAAAACGCTTAAAGAAAGTCGCGCGGCCCTCAGGATGTATGAGGGCTCCAAAGTCTCTACGTGAAAGAGATATCAATTCGTCAATTGAATAATCAGTAATCCCGGCCATAGCGGGGTTTGCAAATACCAAGCGAAAAGGATGGCGCTGAGCGATCGCTATTCCCAACGGTGACTGCTGAACCAATGTTCGGTATTTTTCCTCGCTCTCACTTAGTGCCTCCTCCGCCTTTTTGTGCTCGGTGATGTCCGTCAAAATTATCTGCACACCAATGACTTCTCCTGCCCGTACTATTGGGGTATCCCTGTACTCCACTGTGATGATTCCTTTGGGAGTGATTATGTCCATCTGACCCTGGACCCGTCTGCCCGCAACCAAGGCCTGAAAATCACTAACCGACCTGGCTTTGTCATATTCTGGAACAAAATCAAAGAGCCT
>JBDRTM010000427.1:0-4112 GCA_043824065.1 Planctomycetota bacterium
AAAACGTATTAACCGAATGCGCCGCCTGCAAAATGCAGATAGAGCATCTTAGCGATTGCTTTGTAAGACATCCGGTAAAGATTTTAGCGCAGAGTTATGGTGTTTAACAGAATAAAGACTGATTTCTCTACAGAGGACACAGAAAAGACAGAGAATAGATTCCCGCTTTCGCGGGAATGACAAAAAAGAATGTGTGATGCAACAGGAGAATAAAATCTCTAATACTACTGCTCGTCAAACTCAATACCCTTTTCTTGGCACCATTCGACGGCGATTTCTTTCAGCGCATCGTTGCGGTACTTGTACCAGTCGTCGGCAATGTCATATTCGTGTATAGCATTTTTGAAACGCCCAAAGGCACCACTGCCTTTTATTAAGCTATAAAGAGTGTTACACATTTCATCATCATTTAGGGACAGGCAGAACTTCTCCATAATGCTGTATTCATGGATGTCGAATTTTGTGGGCAAGTCAATGTAATTTCCTGTTTCATCTATTATCTCTTTAGCGATTCTGACCAGGTCCTGCTCCCAATCTGGGAAATCTTCGATTGTCTCATCGTCTTCAGCAGCCTGCATTTCTTCGTCACTAATAGATACCACTTCTCCGGTCCTCTTGTCCAGAAATGAGTGCCTTTCATCCGACTGGAATTCTAAGCCTTCGATTATATCGTCCATTTTAACACGAATTGCCATAAGCTGTTTCCTTATCTGCTGGATTTAAGCGATATGCTGTTTTTGATTTTACAAACCTTCACTTATTCTCTAAATCCTTTTTCACCTTCAATATCCTGTTTTTTAACTGGTGAATGTCTTTTGTAGCGACTTTCCAGGTCAGTCCCAAATCAACTCCAAAATACTCATGGATAAGGATGTCCCTCATTCCGGCTATCTCTTTCCAGGCAATGGCCGGATACTTATCTTTTACCTGCTTGGGTATATTCTTAACGGCCTCACCTATAATTTCAATTCTTCTAATAATTGAATCTTGTAATTGTACGGATTCGAGAAACTGTTTCTTTGTTACTCCCTCCACATACTCCTCGACGCGCTCTATGCACTGCAATATGTGCTCGAGAAAAATCATTGGGTCCTTCTTCATAGGATCACCTCTTGTTCACTTAAGATTCTGTCTTTGAGCAGGGGATTCAAAGAATTGTAGGTGAGCACATCGACCTTTGTTTTCAGCAAATCCTGCAGTGCTATCTTAAGGCCTGCCAGGTCAAGCAGGCTTTTTTCGCCCTTAAACTCTATCAAAAGGTCTATATCACTACGTTTTGAGCTTTGTCCTCTTGCAAATGACCCAAATATCGCGGCTCTTGTAACATCGTACCGTTGTAAGGTTGGAAGAATCTTTTTTCTTATTTGCTGAATGTGTCTTTTCATACTATTTCCTTGCTCTCTGTTTCATGTGACTTTATATAATATAACGGGTGCTCTGGCAAGCATTATGGAGGACATTTGGCGCATATTGAGCGGAACAACGTTGTGCTCAAGTAACGGTCGCCGCGGTCGGGGAGAATCACAACAATTGTTCCGGAGGTCATCTTCTCTGCGATATGTAAAGCCCCCGCCACCGCTGCACCACTTGACATTCCGACAAAAATTCCTTCCTTAGCAGCGAGCATCTCATAGTCGCTGATAAGGACTACGTTGCCGGTCGTCTTATCGAGAAATGAAGAACTTTCGTCCGACTGGAATTCCAGGCCTTCGATTATATCGTCCAGTTTTACACGAAGTGCCATAAGTCGATATCTCCTTCAAATTTAACGAGTACGGACAGCCGATTTAACAAAGGCAGTTTTATATAGCCAAGCTATAACATTCTGCGCCGGATCGACCTATTTGTCAAAAAGTATTATTATTTTACGTCTAGCGGCAGAGGTGATACACTAAATGGTGATGGATTCCCGCTTGCGCGGGAATGACAGGTGGGGTATATCGAATGCTGAACAAGGAATGATGAATGTCGAAGTGAGATTCTTCGCTTCGCTCAGAATGACAAGAAGGGTAAACAAGCTTAATTATGGCAATTGAAAGAACAAATCTCAAGAAGGCGGTACTGTGGGAACCGGCTGAAGATAAGAAGGTTCGGTGTAAGCTGTGTAACCATCGATGCACGATTGACGATGGTAAGCCCGGTCGGTGCTGCGTTCGTAAGAATATAGATGGTGTGCTGTACGCGCTAACTTATGATAAGGTCTGCTCTGCTAATCCGGACCCAATCGAGAAAAAGCCATTGTTTCATTTTCAGCCCGGGACGAGCAGTTTTTCCGTTGCCACGATGGGTTGTAATTTTCGCTGCGAGTTTTGCCAGAACTGGCAGATAAGCCAGGCTGCGATAGAACGAGGTCAAATCAACGGAGAGCCAATAACGCCTGAGCAAATTGTCGAGGGCGCTGTTCGCAGCGGGTGCAAGAGTATTGCTTATACCTATACCGAGCCGACGGTGTTTATGGAGCTGTGCAACGATTGTGGCCGGTTAGGCAAAGAACGCGGCCTGACCAATGTTTTTGTCAGTAACGGCTATATGACAACCGAGGCGATTGACTTTGCCGCCGACTGGCTGGACGGAATTAACGTTGACCTGAAAGCATTCAACGAGGATTATTACAAAAGATTATGCGGGGCAAGGTTGCAGCCGGTGCTTGATTCGATTAGCTATATCGCTAAACAGACGAATATCTGGCTGGAGATTACTACCCTGCTGGTGCCCGGCGAAAACGATTCTGACGATGAGCTGAAAAAACTTGCCGATTTTATTGTTTCAGATGCCGGGCCTGATGTCCCGTGGCATATCAGCAGGTTCCATCCGCAGTATAAATATCTGGATTCGGTGCCCACGTCTATGAGCAGTATGGAGCGGGCTTTCGAGATAGGCCAATCCGCAGGGCTGCATTATATTTATCTTGGTAATGTGCCGGGGGGAAAATTCGAAAGTACCTTTTGTTACAATTGCGGCCGAATGTTAATCGAACGCATTGGCTATAGGATTGCTGTAAATAATATAGAAGATGCGAAATGCCCCGGTTGCGGGACCGAGATTGCAGGATTCGAGCTTTAAGTTTCAAACTGACCGAACTTTTCTTCCTAAGTTTTATCTTTTAGCAATTGCCGGAGTCTTTCCAGCTCGCCGGATTTCATATGGTAACTATGGCCGGCGTCGGGGTATTGGCAGCTTTGCACTTCTTTGGCGTAGGCGTCGAAGGCATCGATAGTCTCTTTGGCCAGGTTGCCGTAACTCTTTGCGAATTTTGGACTTGGCCCCTGCGTCAGCCCAAGAATATCAGGCGCAATCAATATCTGCCCATCGCAGCCCGGCCCGGAACCACAGCCAATCACCGGCACCTCGCAGCGTTTTGTGATAATCTCCGTCACCTCCGCAGCGGTCCCCTCAATCAGCAGCGAGCCTGCACCACTATCGACCATTTGCTCGGCGAGACTTACCATCTGGGCAGCAATCTCTGCCGTGGTTGCCTCAGCCTTGAATCGTCCAATCTTACCGATGCTCTGCGGCCTTATGCCGATATGGGCCATAACAGCTATACCGGCATCGCTAACTGCTTTAATTACATTAAGATACGCACCGGTCGCTTCAATTTTTACCATTTGTGCCCCTGCCTCGGCAACGAATCGGCCGGCATTTTTCACCGCCTCGATTTGCCCAATCTGGTAAGACAGAAACGGCATATCGGCAACCAGAAATAGATTCGGCGCCCCTCGCCGCACCGCAACGGTTATGCTGACCATAAAATCCATTGTTGCCGGTAGAGTTGAATCAAAGCCGAGAACAAACTCGGCAGCCGAATCACCCACCAATATCATCTGAACATCTGTCTGCGAGATGAGCTGGGCTGTGGTATAATCGTAGCAACTGACCGCAGCGAGCTTGCGATTTCGGCCCTTAGCATCCAGCAAGTCTGCTATCGTAATTTTGGTATCCATATCAGTTTTCCCGTAAAATAAAGAAAAAGAAATAACAGTCTATCCGTTAAAATATGAGAACAAAATTAATTTATCAAGCGTAAAGTAATTGAGTTTTAGGGCTAAATCCGGCTATTTTCAAAAAAACAAACAAATATTTTACTTTTTTACAATTAAAAGCTTGATTCC
>JBDRTM010000428.1:0-15798 GCA_043824065.1 Planctomycetota bacterium
AGTGGGCGTCTGCGGTTCCGATGTGCACTACTACGAGACCGGCAGAATCGGCGAGCAAATTGTCGAGTATCCTTTCATAATAGGCCATGAATGTTCCGCAACGGTCGAAGCTGTTGGCAGCTCAGTTACCCACGTCAAAGCCGGCGACCAGGTAGTAGTGGATCCGGCTGCATCGTGCCACCAGTGCGACCAGTGCATCCAGGGCAGAGAGAACACTTGTCATAATGTCCGTTTTCTTGGCGCACCGGGACAGGGCGGTGGCTGTTTATGTGAGTATCTTGTTATGCCGCAGGAGTGCTGCTTTCCAACCAATGGGGCGATTACCCTCGAACAGGGAGCTTTGTGTGAGCCGTTGTCCATAGGTGTATATGCCGTCAAAAAAGCCTGCTTACCCAAAGATGCCGACGTGGCGATTCTCGGTGCAGGGCCAATCGGCCTAAGCTGTCTGCTAAGCGCCCGCGCGGAAAATGCACGTGCCTGTTATATGACTGAGAAAATTGACGAGCGCATAAAAGGTGCAAGGCAGGGCGGTGCAGCCTGGGTCGGCAATCCGAATAAACAGGACATAGTTAAAGAAATTCTTCAGCAGCAACCTGCCGGAATGGACGTTGTTTTCGAATGTGCCGGCCAGCAGGAAACAATCGACCAGGCCATTGAGCTGCTCGAACCGGGCGGAAGACTCGTGCTTATAGGCAGTCCCCGCACGGAAAGGGTCTCTTTTGATATCGACAGGATACGCAGAAAAGAAATTACCATTACAAATATCAGAAGACAGAACAAATGCACACAGAAAGCGATTGATTTAATAGCTTCAGGCAAAGTTAATGCCGATTTTATGATAACCCATCGTTTTGGACTGGAGCAGACAAAGAAAGCGTTTGACCTGGTCGCCGGCTATCGCGATGGCGTAATCAAAGCTATGATTAACGTGTAGGTAAGTGGTGAGTAGATTATCAGGTTATTAGGATATCAGGTTGCAGGGAATCAGAAAATCAGGGAATCAGGAAAAGACAAATTTACTCTGATACCCTGGTAACCTGATACCCACTACTTAGTCACCTGATACTCTGATAACCACTTACCACTCACCAATCAACCAATTAACTAATTAACCAAGTTTTTTTGGAGATTGAATTCTATGGGTTGGCTTAATTTGAAAGGAAAAGTCGCAATCGTTACAGGGGGGGCCTGCGGCCTCGGCAGGGCCGTCTGCGAAGGATTAGCGGAAGTCGGAGCAAAAGTTGTCGTTGCTGATATAGACCAGCAGGGTGCTAAACAGCTTGCCAGGGCCTTAAAGGATAAATTCGGCCCCAGTCATATATCGACGACAACCGACGTAACTAACAAGTCAAGTGTTGATGCCATGATACAGACGGCCCTCGATGCCTTTGGCAGCATTGATATATTGGTCAACAACGCCGGGATAAATATCCCAAGATTACTCGTTGACCCCGCCGGCAAAGAGGAGCTGACGGAAGAGATTTGGGACAAAGTCGTTTTGGTAAACCAAAAAGGCCTTTTCCTGTGCGCCCAGGCCGCTGCTCGGGTTATGATTCAGTCCGGCAAGGGTGGTGTCATAATCAATATGGCCTCCGAATCCGGAATGGAAGGCTCGCAAGGCCAAAGCGTCTATGCCGCCACAAAGGCGGCTGTTTACAATCTTACACGTTCCTGGGCAAAGGAGCTTGGCAAACATAATATCCGTGTCGTTGGCGTTGCGCCGGGAATCCTCGAAGCAACCGCTTTGCGCTCCGACGAGTACGAGCGAGCCCTGGCCTATACCCGTGGAATCACCGTCGAAGAGCTGCACCGCCGTTATAAGGAAGCTTCAATCCCCCTCGGAAGAAGCGGCAAGCTCAGCGAAGTTGCCGGCACGGTCTGCTTTTTGGCCTCCGAACGTGCCGGCTATATTCACGGCACTGTCATTAACGTCTCAGGCGGTAAAACCAGAGCCTGAGTCATCTTTGTGGACTGAAACAATCAATTTTTCTTGAAAATGCTCTTTTTTATTTTTATATAAATAAAAAAAGCGAAAGATGATATAATTTATCTATGATTGCTGAATCGGATAAACGGAAAATTAGAGAAATTTCGGAAAAGTATCACGCCAAACGTGTACTCCTTTTTGGTTCCTGCTTAGATGTCACAAGAGAAAGCCGTGATATTGATATCGCCGTAGAAGGGGTCTCTCCTGAAGATTTTTTTAAATACTACGGTGATCTTATGCTAAAACTCTCCAAACCTATCGATGTAATTGATTTGTCTGGGAGGTCAAAATTCATCGAATTGATTCAGCTGGAAGGAGTTCTGCTATATGGCTGACTATAAAAGGCACATCGAAGCCGAATACGAAGCTATAGAGAATACTCTTTCTTCGCTTCCTGATAAGTCTTTATATCAATTATCGAAATTGGAAGTTGCGGGTGTGGCAACCTTAATACATAATTTCTATAACGGCGTTGAAAATATAATAAAGCAAGTATTTCAAGCGAAATCTCTTAAGATTCCCACTGGCCAATCATGGCATCAAAATTTATTGCTTACAGCGACAAAAGAAAATATAATTTCTCAACAGCTTGCAGATGAACTCAAGGGATATCTTGCTTTTAGACACTTTGTTGTTCATGCTTACGCTCTCGACCTCCAACCACAAAGAATCGAATCGCTTGCAACTAATATTATAAAAGTATTTGACAAATTTAAATCTGAAATAAACAAGATTGCCGTATAACAAGTTACTGTACCTGATCTCTTACTCCTGTGCACTTCATATTGCACATTCTCCCGCATTTTTTCCCTTGTAAATTCTCCTTCTATAGTGTAGATACTATGCCTTTTATCCGGCCCTGTTCGGTTCCGGCTCGACCGGGTTAGGAAGAGACCTTTCAATTTGAGGTGGGAAAAATGAATTACTATCTCCCGAAAAAATCAAAGTTATTGAAAGATTTTGATAAAACAGCGGACCTGATGGAAGATTATCTTGTCGAGCGTTATGGGGAAGAATTAGCTGACAGACTATATAGAGAAACACGGCAGGAGTATGAAAAAATAATTCCGGAGATACCGCATATTGAAGGCCCAAGGGCTCGTGCTCTCAATCTATTTCTCCTTATCGTTGCCCAGGAGCTGGCTGTTTACAGAATCATGAAAAAGCATGGCAAATCTCTGGGTGAAACTTGGGAAATATGTCATGAGGCAATTAAGCTAAGAATGGAGAAGTTTTCAAAGATTAAACGCTGGTTACTCAAAAAATTGATGTATTCTAATTTCCTGATGAAAAGAGTAAAAAGGCGGGCCGAGAGAGGTGAACAGCTAAAGTTTGGAGATTTTGAAGTCAGATATCTCATTGGGGATGGAAAAGAATTTGATTGGGGTGTGGATTATGTCGCATGTGGACATTATACTTTTTTGAAAGCTCAAGGAGCGGAAGAATTTGCTCCGTATGTTTGTTTGTCGGATATAGCTTTAGGAGATGCACTTGGTTGGGGACTAATCAGAACTCAAACAATTGCCGATGGATTCCAAACATGCGACTTTAGATTTAAAAAAGGAAGCGAAACTAAGATTTCTTCCAAAACTCCGGAAGTCCAGGCGACTATTGAGAAAATTTTGAAATCACAAGGTGAAAAAAATGTATACTCTTAGGGTTGATGTACATCATCATATTGTACTGCCTGAATATGCTGCAAGGCTCGCAAAAATGGAAGATAATTTATTTACAAGTCCTATGGAACTATGAAAAAAGCAAGTATCGTCAGCATCGGCAATGAGCTCCTCAGCGGTCAAACAGTAGATACTAACGCCGCATACTTGAGTGGCGAACTGCTTTCAATCGGCATACCCGTTGTCAGCTCTTATACCATCGGCGATGATATGGATGCAATTGTACGGGCATTTAATCTGGCAAGCACCGATGCTGATATAGTCCTGGCTACCGGCGGGTTAGGCCCGACCGACGATGATTTGACCCGCCAGGCGTTCGCAAAGTTCCTCGGAACCGAGTTACAATTAAAGACCGACCTTCTGGACAGGATTCAGAATTTTTTCGCTAAGCGGAATTTGCAGATGTCGGATAAGAATAAGATTCAGGCATACATACCAGCCGGCGCAAAGGCGCTTGCAAATCCTCTTGGCACGGCCCCCGGCATTATGGCCGAAGCAAAAGGAAAACTGATTGTTGCTTTACCTGGTGTGCCGTCGGAAATGAAGCGAATGTTCGCCGAATCGGTCCTTCCGGAACTTCAGAGGTTCGCCGGCACGCAGGCTGTGGTGGTGCGAAAACTAAGATGCTTCGGAACAGGCGAATCGAACATCGCTGAATTACTCGGCCCGCTTATGCAAAGAGGAAGGAACCCATTGATCAACTGCACGGCCAAGTATGGTATAATCACCCTGACAATTACAGCAACCGTAAAAGACAAAGATAAGGCCCATCAAATGGCCGAAAAAGACGAAAAATTGCTGCGTAATAAGCTCGGAGAGCTGGTTTACGGCACAGGGGAGCAAACTTTAGCCGAAGTGGTCGGCGAAAAATTAGCCCGGGAAAAAATGACTATCGCCGTAGCCGAATCCTGCACAGGCGGCACCTTAGCCAAGCTGCTGACCGATATCCCCGGAGCAAGCAGATATTTCACGCACGGATGGATTACTTACAGCAACACCGCAAAGACCGGCGAACTGGGCGTACCTGCCGATTTGATTGAAAAATACGGCGCTGTCAGCGAACAGGTCGCTCAGGCTATGGCCCAGGGCGCCAGAACAAAAGCCCGAACAGATTTTGCAATTAGCATAACCGGCATAGCTGGCCCAGCCGGCCGAGCTGAACAAAAACCCGTAGGACTGGTATATATCAGTGTGGATTCCCATAATGGCTGTGATACCAAACGCTGCCGTTTTTCTCACGATAGACGCTACATACGCCTTAGAGCGGCACGTACTGCTCTGAATATGCTCAGATTGAAATTGAACATTTGACTAACTGCGTTGGAGATGTTATAATAGTAATTATTGGGTTTAGCAGGATTTTGAGGAGAATATGGCAAAGCAGCGCAAACGTTTAGGTGAAATACTTTACAAGGCAGGGCTTGTAGAAAAGCAGGCTCTCATCAATGCCATTAAAACTTCCAAGAGCAATAACAAACGGCTTGGCCAGATATTGCTCGAACTTGGCCTGATAGATGAAGATGCTCTGACCAAGGCAATCGCCAAGCAGTTTGACTTACAATACATAGATCTGGACAAAACTACCATCCCGCAGGATGCCGCTAAGTTGATTCCACAGGAGCTTATGAAAAGGCATAATGTCCTGCCTCTCGGTATGAACAACGGCAAATTGAAAGTGGTTATTTGCGACCCCCTCGACCTGGAGATGATGGACGCAATTCGGTTCCGATTGAATACCGAGCTGGAGTGTTGTGTTGCAAACCCTACGAAGATTCGCTCCTACATCCAGGATTCCTTCGACCAGACACAAAAGGAGGAAAGCGACAGGCTAAGGCATAGCATCGACGCAACTGCCGCTGAGCTTGCCGAGGTCGGCCACGAGTTACAGGCCGAAGCACTCAAGGCACAAGTTGCAGGCGGGGATGATGACGCACCGATTATCAGATTGGTAAACCTGATAGTGGATAATGCCTATTATATGCGGGCCAGCGATATACACATTGAACCAATGGAAGATAGGGTACGCATAAGATACCGCATCGACGGCGTCTGTATGGAAAGAGACAATATTCCCAAGAATATGCAGGCACCGTTGACTACCCGCCTCAAAATCCTATCCGGTATGGATATTGCCGAGAAAAGGTTGCCGCAAGATGGTCGTATTAAACGTGTGATAGGAGGACAGGACATCGATTTTCGTGTCTCGGCTCTGCCGGGCAACCACGGAGAAAGTATAGTGCTGCGACTTTTGCGCCGCGATGCCGTAAACGTCGGTATTGAGTCTTTGGGCTTTGAACAGGACAATTATGAGCAATTCCATAAGATAATCAAAAGACCGAACGGCATCTTTTTGGTTACAGGCCCCACCGGTAGTGGCAAAACCACAACCTTATATGCTGCTTTGCAGGAGCTTAACAAGCCGGATAAGAAAATCATCACCGCCGAAGACCCCGTCGAATACAACTTCGACGGAATGAATCAGTGCCAGGTCAAAGAAGATATCGAATTGACTTTTGACAGGATTTTAAGAGCGATGTTGCGACAGGCCCCCAATATCATACTCATCGGCGAAATCCGTGACGGCGTCGTCGCTGATATCGCAATCCAGGCCGCACTTACCGGTCACCTCGTTTTCAGCACTTTGCACACTAATGACGCACCAAGCGCAATTACCCGTCTCATAGATATGGGCGTAAAGCCCTTTCTCGTAGCAAGCTCCATACAGGCCATTATGGCACAGAGACTTGTAAGAATCATTTGCAAAAAGTGCAAGGTGGTGGACGAAAATCCGGACCCATATCATTTACAGTCATTGAGTATCACACCCGAAGACCTCGAAAAAAGTCCCGTTTATAAAGGAGCAGGTTGTAGTCAGTGCCAGCATACCGGCTACAAAGGACGTATCGCCATATTCGAAATGTTTGAAATGAACAATGAGATAAGAGAGCTGGCCTTTGCAAAGGCTCCTACTACCGAGTTGAGAAAGGCTGCAAAAGCAAGCGGTATGAGAACCCTGATGGAAGACGGAAAGCTCAAAATATTCAAAGGAACAACCACGCCGGCTGAAGTCGTCAGAATAACCCAGACCGAAGGTGCGGCGGTCAGTTGAACCAAATATAGTTATTGAGGATTCTTAAATGGCAACAGTCAATATGGACAGATTACTCGAAGCCTGTGTTGCACAGGGGGCTTCCGATTTACATATTGTTACCGGCCGCCCGCCTGTATTAAGGGTAGATGGTTCGCTCAGGTCACTGGAAACCAAGGTGCTCGAACCTGATGATACCACCGCTTTAATGAAGAGCATCACACCTGACCGAAATCAACAGGAGCTTCAGGAAGAGGGTGGTACCGACTATGGTTTTGCTTATGGCGATGTGGCAAGATTTCGCGTCTCTGTTTTTCGACAGAAAGGCAATATCTCCATTGTCTTGCGGCGTATCCCAACAAGTATTATGACCTTTGAGGAGATAGGTTTGCCTAAGATTTGTGCCGCTCTGTGCCGCAGGCCCAGAGGGATGTTCCTGGTTACCGGACCAACCGGATGTGGAAAAACTACCACACTTGCTTGTATGATAAACTACATCAACGAAAATTTTGACCGCCACATTATAACCGTTGAAGAACCAATAGAATATTATCACCCACACAAAAAATCTATTATTAATCAGCGGGAAGTCGGCGTTGATGTCCCCAGCTTTGGCGAGGCACTAAAACGCGTTTTGAGAATGGACCCTGACGTGATTCTGGTAGGTGAATTGCGCGATTTGGAAACAATCGAATCAGCCGTCAGGGCCGCCGAGACCGGACACCTTGTCTTCAGCACAGTACACACTACAAGCGCCGCAGGAACCATTACCAGATTGATTGACGTCTTTCCCGTGGACCAGCAAGAGCAAATTCGAATTCAGTTAAGCAGCAATTTGATAGCCGTTCTCAGCCAGGCACTTTTACCTTTAGCTACCGGCAGGGGAAGAATTGCTGCTTATGAGTTTATGGTTGTAACGCCTGCAATTGCAAATCTTATCCGCGAGAACAAGACTTACCGAATCGATTCCAGCATTCAAACCGGCAAAAAGCTCGGTATGCAGCTTCTTGATGAGCACCTCTGGAAACTATATGATACCGGCATAATCAACCTCGAGGAAATGATCGACAAAGGACGTCAGCCCGGCGCATTGCAGGACAAGGCTATGGCCAAAATAGAGGCCTTAAGGGGAAAGCATAGAACCAGGAAGAGAGAGGCAAAGAAGGAAATGGACGATTTAGGAACTATCTTAAGGACCTGACAAACGCCTTCCTTTTATATTTAAACCCGCGTTTCGCTCGGATTTTATGCCGTTTTGTTTAGCCCCCAGGCCTGCCCTGAGCACAGCCGAAGGGCCGAAGGTACTCACTTCAACTCCCATTCCTCACAATTGCCTAAGATCCTTCATCATTCAGCATTCCTTGTTCGATACCTGTCCTGAGCACAGCCTGCCCTGAGCGTAGTCGAATGGGTCGAAGGATTCGATATTCCTTTCTTATACCAAATTGCATTTAATTACTGCGCTTCTTGTGTTTGGCATAGAAGGGTGGCAGCCTCAAGCGTAGCCCCTTGGGGACGCCTTACGGCGCTTGGGGATGGCTCGCTGCTCTTTATGTAAAGCGCAACTTTTAATTACAATTGGTATAAATCCCAGCTTACGGCACCGGCTCTGGCGGCGGAGGATACAGACGAATATCATCAAAGTACATCGTACCTGAACCACCTGCTTGCGGGTTGTTCTTATTGCCTAAACCAAGGGCAATAGTATTGACATTGGCAAGGTTCACACCCTGGTCTGCAAAGGCCTGCAGGTCGATATTCCATTTCGTCCAGGTGCCTATCTGTGCGGCATTAGGATTGTCATGAGAGACGACCGCGCTGCCATTGAGGGCAACATACAACGTCTCAGCAGCGTTGTCCGAATTGCCCCTGAACCAAATTGTTAATGTGGTAATTCCATTCTCGGTCCAGTCGCGCGGATAAGTCAACGTCAATGTCGCCTCAGAGTAACCAACGCTATTGTCGTAGTAGAGTGGCATCGATTGGCTGCCGCTGTGAACGATAGTTTGCTCGGCATAAGGAGGAAGGTCATTACCAACGAGAGCTCCGTTTGTCGGGACATCATAACCGTCCGTCCACGCTTCAAATATCCTATTGCTCCCCGGGTCAGGGGGGTCAATGTCGTTGTAGGACTCAAAATCGTCCACGACAAGGAAGTTTGCGGTCGTAAAGCTCCAAAGGTTGCCTGTCCATGGGCTGTCGGGATTGGTGTTATTGGCCTCGACAATACGCCAATAGTAAGCGCTGTTCCACTCAAGCTTTTCGGGTTCGTAGCTCTCGGCACCGAGATTCCCGCTGCCTTTGTATTCCGGCGAACTTGTATCGGCATTTTTCACGGCATCTTCATCAGCGCCGAAAAAGACCTGATGGGAAGCAGCATAGACTCCCGGTGACCAGGTAAGAACCGGTGTATGCTCTACATCCACAGCGCCATTATCCGGGTCCGGGCTCCCGACGGCACCCTCAGTAGTAAAGCTCCAAACGTCGCCTTTATGCGTGTCGGTGACATCAAACTCATCGACCCGCCAGTAGTAAGTCTTAGCCATTTTAAGCGGGCCGGGATTGTAGGTTGTAACTCCCTGTGAGAGTCCACCAGTGGCGTTGTCCACATCGTCAAAATTCTCGCCGAAATATACGGTGTGCAATTTAGCACCGAAACCTCCCGTCCAGCTAAGTTTCACATCCGGGGCCACCAGCTCGGCATCATCAGCCGGGTCGGGATAATACGCAGTCTTTGGTGGAATCGTAAAGCTCCAGACATTGCCTTTGTGTATTGTAGTACCATCGGCCTCGACTTCATCTATCCGCCAGTAGTAAGTCATACCCGGAACAAGGCCGTCCGGAAAAGGAAATCCGGGAAAGCCAACAACAATAAACATCGCATTCTGATTGCCCTGGAAAGTATCTGCAATGCCGTCGTTCACATCGTCAAAATTATCGCCAACATATACATCGTGCGAGACCGCAGTATCTCCTGGTGACCACGAGAGGTTCGCCCATGTATCGGTATGAAGAGCACCATTAGCCGGGTTCGGGTCATCGGCCTTTACAAACGATGCCGGGATACCGTGAAACAGGTCCACTATCTGGTTATCCGACAGCGTCCGGCTGTAGATGTAGATTTCATCCATAAGGCCATTGAATGATTCGTCGTAGTCATCGCGGTCTTCCCCGAAACCGAGTGTAACGTTTGCTTCCACGGCGGAATCGGGGCTGAATCCACTTGGCCCTTCACCAACTATCTCACCGTTGATAAAGACCTTTGCATAGCTTCCATCGCATGTCCCGGCCACGTGCTGCCACTCACCTATTGCCGGAGCAACATCGCTCCATATATCCAGGTTATCCGAGTCCGAACCTCCCCATTGGATAAAACCATCGTCGGCACGAAGCTGGAGTATCCACCTTCTTTGTCCATATTGGAAGCTTTTGCCGGCTATCCCCTGCCAGTTACCGTTCAATCCATCCCATTTTATCCAGACAGAAACGGACAATTCGCCGCCGGCCGATGGGTCGTCGGTTCCGCAGTTAATACGGCTCGGCAGACTGGGCTGGTCATTAAACGCAACAACCCAGCCTCTTTCAGCATCGAATACCGTTACCGGGCCATCTACTGCCGTCCCGTGGCGGTCATTACCGGAATAGTCATTTAAGTCGTTCTCGTTGATAGGATAGTATCCCCAGAGACTTCCGCCATTCGCTACGCCTGCAGTTACTCCCAGCACCAAAACAAAAGAAACCAAATAAATCAATTTTTTACACATAATAGTCCTCCTTCATCCCGTCCCGTCTTTGCCGCAAGGCATCCGCCGCAAGGCGTCCCTTTCGGGACTGCGGACGACGGGCGGGCTTCATAAAATTAATATTGATTGTTAATTGAAATGCAAAAAACATGACCGCCAAGCACAACGCTTCGGCTGCAACTTTGTGCCTCGCATAATAACTCCTCCTCTATTCGAAAAACTCCAGGAATTGCACCCGCAGGGAAACCAAAATACACAGATATCAGACTGTGCAGGCGCAAGCTTCACTAATATTATCTATACCAAATTATCTACTTCCCCGTCAAGTAAAATCTGCCGAATTATGCATCCTTTTTTCAGCACCCTCAAATAAAATCAGCAATCTCTCCCCAAATAATCAAGATCGTAGTCGAAGTCGCCAGATGTGCCCCCTGCCTGTGCCCACGAAGCCTGTCCTCGACTTAGATCGGGTAGCGGGTAGCGGGATTTGCTCCGGGCGAAAACCGCCGCCTTTTGGCGAAATCATTTATTTGCCGCCAGTGCCCGAGCCAACGTTACCGCCCAGCCGGCTGCAATAATAACTATTAGGGCTAAAATGATGTACCTTACCTTAACCTCCCTAAAAAAACGCTCTAAAAAGCGGAAATACACCCCAAAAACGGCTATAACAAGAGCCAAAAGCGCTATAACCACCAGCACACAACATAATAACGCACATGCCGGCTGGATATAAAACGCCTCGAAGATTTTGCCCTGGGCGAAAGCAAGTGTCGCAGTAGTCATTCTGCAGGTTGGACACGGCAGCCCGTATCTTTGCTTGAAACCGCAATACCCAAGCCACCGCCCCATATCTATGTTATAATGTCCCGCCAGCGCGAAAAAACCGAAGAAACCAACCACCGCCAAGCAAACAATCACCGCTGCCATCCGCTGGCGAGACGACGCTCGGATAAAAATTTTCAACTTATTTATCTGTTGGCTTGTTGGCATAACTAGGTTAGAATAGAGCAGCCGGGTAATTCTGTCAAGAAATGACTAATACCCGTGAGTTATTGACAAAATACGAAGTATGCGATACGAGATACGAATATGCCGTTAGAGCAGAGAGATTTGAGCAGAATGCTGGAGACAGCTATCGTGGCAGCACACCTGGCCGGGCAGCGGGCGATGGAAGAAATCAATTTCGTCAAGGCCTCAGTGAAGAACGCCACCGAATTGGTAACCCAGACCGATGCCCGATGCCAGAAGATAATCATCGACCGAATCAAGGAGAACTATCCCGACCACGGCTTTATCGCTGAGGAAGGTGACCAGGGTAAGATTTTCAAACAACCGCCACGAGGCGACCAGCAGCTCTTCTGGGCCATCGACCCGATAGACGGAACAAACAATTTTGCACATCGCATGCTTTTATTCGCCATCAGCATTGCAGTACTCTACGAGGGCGAACCGATTGTAGGTGTGATTTTCGAGCCGGCCACGGATTCAATGTTCACTGCTGTCAAAGGCGGCGAGGCACAATTGAACAGCAGGCGAATAACCGCAAGCCAGGAGACGATGGATAAATTTTCAAGCATTGGTCTGGACAGTCATTTTGATAATGGTGTGCCGTCCTGGACCTGTGAAATTATGCAGCGGACAAGATTCCGAAACTTGGGCACAACCGCCCTGCAATTGGCATACGTGGCAAAGGGCGGCCTTATAGCCACTATCGCCTCCGACCCGAAGATATGGGACATAGCAGCCGGGACCGTAATCGCCGAGGCCGCCGGAGCCATCGTTACCGATTGGCAGGGTGGAAAAATCTTTCCCCTCGATTTGGAAAGCTATGAAGCTCAGCAATTTCAGGTAATAGCGTCTAACAAAAAAGTCCATCCCAACTTACTCGAACTTCTAAATCGTGATCGTGAGTGAAAATTAAAAATTAAAGAGCGAAGCGACAAGTAAAAACCCAAACTGGCATGCCGGATGCTCGATATTAGCAGCTAAAGAAAAATAAAAAAAGCCATCAATGTACTTACACTGATGGCTTTATGATAATCTAAGATTATCACATTTTTACTTTTTCTTCTTTGCTGTTTTCTTCTTGGTCGCCTTTTTCTTTGTGGCTTTCTTTTTTGCCATTTTTAGGCCTCCATGTAACTAAAAAAAATTGGTTGTTAGTAAGTGGGCTAAAACCCACCAAATCCGCTTTTATTGGTCCCGATTTTTTAAAAGCTCTAAATTTTTGTCGATGTTAAATAGCAAGAATACTCGTTTCATATAAAAACTTCTAATCAAGTTTTTTTTTATCCCTTCCAACTGGCGTACTAAAAACTCGGCCAGCAATAATGTGCGTTGCAGGATGCCGATTCGCTGCACTGCTTCCTGTGGTGTGTACAGTTGCTTCGAAATTGGGCCGAGGCCACACACAACCCTGGTAGATTCTGGTACAAGGCCGGCAATAGTTGGCCATACAGATGATTCCTGGTCGAGGGGGATGTCCCATTTGTCAGCAACTTCTTTTAGATCTCTTGCGAGTTTCTGATTTCTACGGCTAATCTTCATAGGAAGGCGGTCTGAAAGCATTTCGAGTTCCCATTTCGCTTCACCTTTACCTAAAATGTCCCGCATCTTCTTTTCTACCGCGTCAGCAAGTCGTTGCTCTGGGTAGCTAAGTAGCAGAGTAACAACTATCCGATGAGGCAAAAGCATAGGAAAGCTTGTCGTCTTTATATTTGAAGCAGCCACCGCAATGCGTTCTTTTCTGGAGGACAGTTTCGATAGTTTCTCAATCTTAGCACATACCCAATGGAGAGCTTCGGGGCTTTTATTAGCTTTTCCAATGCGTCTTGGGTAAGTTTCTACGCGTAAAACGTATTTCCGTTGTCCCCGACGCCGGGTAACAATTTTATTTCCTGGATTTCCGGCTCTCAAAACTAAAACTTGAATGGCTTGCTGTAGCTCCTCTTCATTGTTGACGATTCTTACGCCAAAGGATACCGATTCGTTTTTGGGCTTGACAATTAAAGGGTATATCAGATCACAAGTCATGTTCTCCAACGAATCCACTACAGTGAAATCCGGTGTCGGCAGACCATGCTGCCTAAATATTGTTTTCGCGACTACTTTATCCAGAGCCATACCGTGAGCAAGCGGCCCCGAACCTACATAAGGTATGCCAACCATCTCCAAAATACTTGGCACATGTGTATAGCGAGCCTGTCCTTGAATTCCATACGAAAGATTAAAAACCAAACCCGGTTGCTCACCTTTGAGAACCCGTGGCATAAAATCTTCGAGTTTGTTGATAAGGTCTTTGTCCCCTTCGATTGCCTTTACCTGGTGCCCACCGGCTTTTAGGGCATTGGCAATTCGTTTAATGGTATTCTGGCCTATTCTTTCCTTGTTGGGAATTCCAAACAGGTTGATTACATTCTGAAAATCGTGGTTGTAAACAATAGCAATTTTCATACTGTTTTGCTGTTTGCGTGAAACTTATGGTACTTCTTTGTGTAAATAATACCCTTATGTCTTAGGGTACCATTAATATGGTTCCTCGTTATATGATTCATCATAGCTATCATCATCTTGTTCCTCGTCGAAATGTTCGCTATCTTCCGATTCATCAATAAAATCTTCTCTGGCAAAAGTACCTTTCTCAAACATACTGGCACATAAAACGCAGTATCTGGCCCATGGAATTGCGTCCAATCGCCCCTTTGGGATCGGTTCGCCATTGCCTTCACAAATCCCGTATGTTTCATCTTCTATACGTTCCAGTGCGGCGTCGATTTCCGAGATAAGTTTTCTCTCGTTGTCCATCAGTCCCAATGTATTTTCTATCTCGTAATTATCACTGCCAACGTCAGCCATATGGATTGGCAAATTTGATAAGTCACTTCGTTGCCTATGAAGGGTTTCGGCTTCCATGCAGGTCATATTGCCCAATATCTCGTTTCTCTTGGCCAGCAATATAGCCTTGAACTTCTGTATTTCGGCTGGCATCAAGCTGGTTTTGCTTTTTCGTTCTTCTTTCATTGTAAGTCCAGTGAATACAAATAGATTGCAATCTCCGGGGTATCGCATCTTATAAGATACTTAACTGACAGATATCATCGTCCAAGGAATGCACATAAGCCCTTGACAAAGACCCTTCTGAGTGGTTTTACACTTGTATCGATCTCATCGGCTGTCATGCCTATCATGGCAAAAGAGAAAAAGCCAAAAACAAATCCTGCTACCGCACATGCCAGACGGCGGACTTTCAATGGGTTTATCCTTGGAGATAGGTATTTTGAGATATTCTGTTCAATTTCTCCCAGATAACGTAAATATGGTTCTTCCAGTTCATCCAGTGTATCAGACTGAAGCTTTAGTAATAACTTGCCCTGGAAAAGCAAAAGGAACTCTTCCTTGGAATCAATATAAAACTCATAATGGACATTCAATAAATGTTCCAGCATCGCTTCCAGGGTTTCTGGGGCAGAATCATACGAGCGGATATACTCGATAAGATGGTTAACCGCTTCTTCTACCAGTATGACGACAATTTCTTCTTTATCTGCAAAATGCTGATAGAGAGTTCCCTTGCCCAGGTCAGCTTTTTCCGTGATATCCTCGACGGTAGCCGCATCAACGCTTTTTTCGCTGAAAATATCGAGGGCAGCTTTTTTGAGTTTTTTCCGAGTTCTTTTAGCTCTCTTTTGCGACCTACTTTTCTCAGATTTCCTGGTTTGGGCCTTCATAAATTTGACCATTAAGTCAATATTGACCAAATGGTCAAGAAAAAAATTTGACTTTTGCAAAAATATTATTATTATTTAGCTCGATTAAACCGTAGGTTAGAAGGAAATAATTGGCAGGATGAATAAAAGTAGAACATTAAATTCAGATAGCTCCGGGCTGCATCTTAAAAGAGGCAACCGCCTTGGTAAATACCGCCTGAAAAAGTGTCTCGGTACAGGTGGAATCTGCGAGATCTGGGAGGCAAGAGACCGCGTAGAAGATATCTGGGTCGCCTTAAAAATACCTCTGGCAGATATAAATGGCAGGCGTAATAATGAGGCTTTATTACGGGAAGTCCGTGCAGTTTCCAAGTTGCGTCATCCCAATATACTCTCAGTCAAAAATGCTGACATTATTGATGGTCACGCAGTACTTGCTACCGAATTATCCGCAGGTACTTTAGCCGATTGTTCCAAGCCGATGTCTGTCAGAAGAATTATATCAATTATTGCTCAAGTACTCGAAGGTCTGACCTACGCCCACCACAATCGAATAGTGCACTGTGATGTTACACCAAGCAACATATTTCTATTTCCG
>JBDRTM010000429.1:0-8871 GCA_043824065.1 Planctomycetota bacterium
CCTTTACTTTTTTCCTTAACAAAAGCCTTGGGTAGGATTTTCTTCAGCGTAGCTAACTGGGCTAACCGCAAAGGCTTTTTCATCAGGTTCAGCTTTGCGGCCGGTGCGTCGGGTGATTTTTTTATCAGTTCGATGATTTCATCAATGTCACTAACAGCCAAGATAAGACCTTCGAGAATATGGGCCCTGTTTCTGCATCTTTTCAGCAGGAATCTGCTCCGCCTGCGAACGACGACCTTGCGATGGCTAATGAAGCAGTCGAGCATCTCTCTTATATTGAGGGTTTCAGGCCTGTTCTCAACCAGTGCAATAGTGGCAATAGCAAAAGTGCTTTGTAAATAAGTGTAGCGGTACAGCTTGTTCAGCACGATTTCGACATCAGCATCTTTTTTCAGGTCCACGACAATCCGCAGCCCGTGACGGTCCGATTCGTCTCTGATGTCGGCTACTTCCGGAAGCGTATTATTGTGGACACAAGCCGCAATCTTCGAAACAATTGTCGTCTTGACGACCATATAAGGTATTTCGGTTATTACGATTCTTTCCCTGCCTCTTTTGGTTGTTTCGATATCTACTTTGCCCCTGACCGTCAAATGCCCGCGACCGGTCGTGTAAGCGTCAATGATGCCCTTTTTACCACAAATGATGCCACCGGTCGGAAAATCCGGGCCGGGCAGGACCTTCATAATGTCCTTAAATCCGCAGTCCGGGTCCTCAATGACTAACAGCAAAGCGTCACAAACCTCGGTAATATTATGAGGCGGGATATTAGTCGCCATCCCGACCGCAATTCCGGTAGAGCCGTTGACTAACAAATTCGGAAACTTCGAGGGCAGGACCGTCGGCTCTTCACGGGTCTCATCATAGTTCGGCACAAAATCGACGGTATCGTGCTTAATATCGTCGAGCATTTCCATAGCCGGCGCTGTCATTCTTGCCTCGGTATATCGCATAGCCGCCGGCGGGTCCGAATCGATACTGCCAAAGTTGCCCTGCGGGTCAATCAGCGGATAACGCATATTCCACTCCTGACCCATCCGCACTAACGTCCCATACGTGGCCTGGTCACCGTGGGGGTGATAGTTACCGCCGGTATCGCCGACGATTTTAGCGCATTTACGGTGTTTGCTTCGCGGCCCGAGGTTCAAATCGTTCATCGCGACTAATATCCGCCTCTGTGAAGGTTTCAGGCCATCACGAACGTCCGGCAAAGCTCGCGAAACTATCACGCTCATCGCGTAGTTGAGGTATGAATTCTTCAGCTCATCGAGGATATGCATGTCCTCGAATTGTTCCTGCGGTTTCTTGACTTCCTTCATAACTTCTCTGTTGTCCTTAACACTAAATCTTGTGGCACGGGCTTCCAGCCCGTGAAAACACGGCCAAGATGACCGTGCCACATAGATTACCTGCAACCAGCCAAAAAGTCAAGAAATACTAACGATTTTGAACGGGCAATTGTTTAGCCGTCGCCGGAACGGCGACGCAGACTTAGTTCCTCTTTCTCTATCAATCCAATGGCTCAAAATAAACAATCCACCTGCAACTCGTCTCATAGTTTTGCCTCCACTAATCCATTTGAACCGATATTTACTGTTTGTTGGCCCTAACCGCAATACCAGGGCTTTGGATTTCAATAAAATACCAAATCTGCCCGCCGAGCACAAGCGAATATCAGTACCAAAAAGGACAAATAAAGAACATTGACGAATTTTTCACGTATAGAATTGAACTCTCCTGACCGATAATAACTTATTGAGGAAAAATGAAGATACGAAAAGTGACAAACTATATCCGCAGGCTCTGGAAAGAATGGCGAATGACCATTATTAAGAGACAATACACTTTTTCTGAACGGAGAACCGGTCAGCTATACAAAAATCGATTCGAAATACACGGAACATCTGTCCGGCAAACTGAAAGAAAAATGTATATTGGCGATGGAAGATTTGGATGGCCTTGCTCATGCGGTAATGAGCACCCCTTCAATTGCAGCAGTGCGGAGTTTCGGGCCGGTTACAGTACTACAAGACAGCTACTTTGTTATGGGCGACAACAGGGACAATAGCAGGGACTCAAGATATTTCGGATTTGTGGAAAGAAAATCAATCGTCGGCAAAGCGAAAGGTATAATTAGCTCATTCGACATTATCGACAAATATCAGCCCAGATTCAAAAGGTTCTTTAACTCTTTGAAATAACCATCTCAGGCCAGGCCATCTATCAGCCGGAACCTTGCGCAAATAATTTTGCCGTTTCGTCGTTCATTAAGACCCAGAGAGTGTAAACACCAATAAGGGTTCCAATCGGAATCAGGAACAAATCCAAAACGGCAATTATCATAATTCACATTTCATGTTATTTGCCTTTTTTATCCAAAATCGCCTCGATCTCGTCCATAGTTCGATTCATTGCCGCCATCGTTTTATTGAACGGCTCAGCGCCTGTCATATCCACTCCCGCCTTTTTCAAAAGCTCAATTGGATAATCGGAACCGCCGGACGATATAAATTCAATGTATTTTCCGACCGTGCCTTTTTCTTCGCCCAACACCTTTTCAGCCAACGCCGTGGACGCAGTAAAGGATGTCGAATACTGATACACATAGAAGTTGTAATAAAAATGCGGAACGTACGCCCATTCGACCGTATACAGGTCATCGATATGGCAAATCCCTTTGTCGTGACCATAATATTTCTTAAGTACCTCACCATAAATTTCGTTCAGCACATCGCCTGTCAGCGGCTTACCACGCTCGGCCTTTTCGTGAATACGCAGCTCGAACTCGGCGAACTGGGTCTGCCGGAAAACCGTCTGCCTGATTCCTTCCAAGTAATTCATCAGCAAAGATAACCGGGTGTCATCATCCTTGATTTCTTTGAGCATTTTGTGAATCAGCAGGGCCTCATTAAAAGTGGAAGCCACCTCCGCAACAAAAGTCGAATAGTCGGCTGTCGGAAAGGGCTGGTTCTTATTGGAATAATAACTGTGCATCGCATGGCCTAACTCGTGAGCTAACGTACTTACATCATCATATTGGCCGTTGTAATTCAAAAGGATATAAGGATGAACATCATAGGCACTGCCGTTACAATAACCGCCCGCCCGCTTACCAGGTGTCGGATAAACGTCTATCCATCGTTCCTTAAAGGCCTTTTCGACCACACGACCGTAGCTGCTCCCCAACGGTTTTACTGAATCAACCGCAAGCTTTTTTGCTTCATCGAACGTATATTTTAAATCAATACCTTTAACCACCGGTGCATATAAGTCCGAATATTTTAACGTCTCTACCCCCAACATTCTTTTTTTCAACTTTAGGCTCCGGTGAAATGAATCAAGATTATTGGTAACATTTTCAATAAGAGCCATATATACTTCCGTCGGAATATTATCCGAATCCAACGCGCTTTGAAGCGAGGACTCATAGCCGCGCGTGCGGGTATAGAACATATCCTTCTTCACATTCGCATAAAGCTGCGTACCGAAAGTCCCTTTGAACTTGGTAAATGTCTCCCAGAATGCCTGAAATACAGCTTCGCGGTCCTTTCGATTGGGCGAAGCTCGATGGCGGGCGTACCCGGCCTTCGTTAGTTTGGCCGTAGAGCCGTCACTTAATGTAATCTCAGGATAAGGCAATTCCGCATTACTGAAAATCCCATATATCGTGGATGGCCCATCGGCTAACAAACCCGCCTCCGCAAGTATCTTTTCTTCTTTCTCTGATAGTGTATGGGCCTTCTTTCGCTGGATGTCATACAATGCCATCTTATAGATTTTCAAACCACGCTCTTGCTCAATAAACGTATCGATTTTGCCTTTATCCATCTTGGCAATTTCCGGCGTAATAAATGCCGCCTTGGAATTGTAATCCGTACTAAGCTGCTGCATCTCCTGCTTCATTGCCAGACATTCCGAATTGCGTGTGTCCTGGTCGGATTTCATACTCGCATAGCTGTACAGGCGCCCGAATTCCTTAGAGATCCGGCTGTCAAACTCCAGACAAGCCAACAATTCAGACGCAGAGCTTGCTAATTTACCTTGGTACTTTGTAACTTCATCAAATTGGGCAGCCAGCTCCTGCTTGGCCTTATTCCACGCCTCGTCAGAAGCATAGAGGTCTTCCAGCTTCCATTTGTACGTAACGGAAACTTCCGCTCTTTCACGGGTTTGGGCCAGAACCTGAGCCTGAGAAAATGCAAAGACCGTAATCAATATAATAATGACGTTCAGAACTTTGTTCATAATTTGTCTCCTCGTATGCAAATCTTTTTATAAATTTTCATAGACGTCTTTGATGAATGTAAGCTGCTTAACGAGCTAATATATCTTAAAGCCTACAGCCACCCATTGTCAATCGTGCAACTCTAAGATTTCATAAGCCACGAGTCACGAGTCACGCTTCAGGTGTTCCTGCGCCCAGATAGCAAGCCCCGAGCCTGCCAACAAAACCACTCCGAAAAGCAATTGAAAAACATTCAACGATTCCCTGAAGACCACATAGGAAATCGCAAGGACGATAAACGGCTGCGCCAACATAATAAGCCCCGGGACAGTCGCCCCGATCCGCCTCATCGCCGAATAGTACAGCGTATGGGACAGTGCTATGGCCGTCGCCCCCGAAATCACAACGCACACCCACTGCCAGGGGCCCATTTTCACGCAGTCCCCTATCTGACCAAATAAAAGTGCGAGCAAAAAAAGCCCAGCAACCGTGTATATGCTTATCACCGAAAAACAGTGCCGGGAGTCAATGTCCTTAAAAGCGATTCGCGCAGAAACTATATATACCGCCCACATAAACGCCATCGCAAGGGCAAGAGCTATACCCGTCAAGGTCCCGGCCGCTGCGAAATCTTCCTTGAAATACATCACGCCGATTACCCCCATCGCCGAAAGCGCCAGCCCCGACCAGAAACGTTTGCTTTTGACCAACGTCCTTTCCTCGGCGAAGAATATTAACGAAAAGCTCGCTATCCAGATGATAGACGATTTCCCTAACAGAACCATAAAGGCCGGACCAAGATAGTAAAAAGCACAGGCGAACAAGCTCTGCATAACGACATTTGCCGCACCCGGTACAACAGCCCTTCGCCAGACCCTTCTATCGAGCCGTTTTGTTTTGATGGAAAAAACAAGAAACGGCAGCCAGATCAGACAAGCCACCGAATATCGCAGCAGGTTTTGCGTCCACGAATCCACATACCCCGTCAGGTATTTTATAAATATCGGCCCCAACGCCCAAAAGCTCAGCGCCCCAATACACGCAAAAGTCGCCGAGACATCAACTTTCCGAATATTACCGTGCTCACTCACTAAGAAACTCTGATAAAACTACCGTACTTAATGTTTAGCACCCAAGCTCTACTTGGGGGGTTTCACCACAATATAAGCCCAACACCACCCCTAATCAATATTATTGTGCAGAGGAGCATTGGGACAAAGGCACAGAGGACGGAGGACAGAAGGCGGATGACAGACAAAGAGGGAATATTAAATCCCCGTTTTCGCGAGGACAGGTATCGAACAAGGAATATTGAATATAGAGAATTTAGAAATGAGGATTTTAGATCTTTCGACCCTTCGGCTGCGCTCAGGGCAGGCTTTCTTTCGCTCAGAGCAGACTCTACGCGGGACAAGCATAGACCCCCGATCAGGTCGAGGGCAAGCTTGCGGGGGCAGGCATTGGGCCGTCACTGTGCCGGCGACGGTAAACTAAAACCCTATCATTATCTTTTATCGGAATATGTCCGCCATAGTTGGTTTCCGTCAAGGCACTGCCGCTCTGTCTAATACCGATCACAAAAAGTAAGTGCACCCAATAGTGATCCACTGTGTAACTGAAGAAGAAATAACCGCTCCCTCACGGTCGCAGCTCTGTTACAGTCGCGGCTCTGTTTTGGAAAAGTGCTTACGTTTTTGTGAACCGTATAATATATCAAGGTGCTTTATTCGTCAAAAAACAAGGAATCCGAGCTTCCAGACGAAAGAAAAAGTCCTTAGCCGGGCAGGTAACTGAAAAGTCGGTGTTTGTTTTTGTCGATAAAATTAACACTGAAGAAGAAAAATGTTAGTCCGAAAACGAACATCAAACCAATTTGAGGGATATAAATACAGGCATTATCAGCCGTTTGAAGGGGGATTCAGGGTAGGTTTTTGCGTATTTGACAGAATTGGCAAAGTGTGGTATAATGTAGATTGATACTCGATACTCGTAACTCATTGGGGCACGAGTGATAAAGGGGAGCTTTATTACATTCTGAAAGTAGATTTCGAGGTAAAAGATGTTTGAGCGTTTTACAGACCGTGCACGTAAGGTTATGGCGTTGGCCAACCAGGAGGCCCAGCGATTTAACCACGAATACATCGGGACCGAACATATTCTGTTAGGGCTGGTTAAGGAAGGCAGCGGAGTTGGTGCTACGGTTCTGAAGAACCTGGATGTGGATATAAAAAAGCTGCGGCTGGAGGTTGAGAAACTGGTCAAGAGCGGCCCGGATATGGTTACGATGGGCAAGCTGCCGCAGACGCCGCGGGCCAAGAAGGTTATTGAGTACGCAATCGAAGAGGCCCGTTCACTTAACCACAATTACGTGGGTACCGAACATATCCTGTTAGGTCTGCTGCGGGAGAGCGAAGGTATAGCGGCCCAAGTTCTTATGAATCTTGGCTTGAAGCTTGAGGATGTGCGTCAGGAGGTGCTGAATCTGTTAGGAGCGGGAGTTGATAACGGACCAGCCGCCCTGGGAATGAAGATGAGTCCAACGGTAGGGCGAAAGGCGAAAAGCAAGACGCCGGCACTGGACAGCTTCGGCAGAGACCTTACACAATTGGCAGTCGACGATGAGCTTGACCCGGTGATCGGCAGAAAGAAAGAGATTGAGCGGTTGGTGCAGATACTCTGCCGACGCACGAAAAACAATCCGGTTCTGTTGGGCGAAGCAGGAGTCGGCAAGACCGCTATTGTCGAGGGCCTGAGCCAGCAGATAATCAACAAGCAGGTGCCGGAAATCCTCAAGGACAAGCGGATTGTGGTGCTTGATTTGGCGATGATGGTGGCGGGGACGAAATATCGCGGGCAGTTCGAAGAGCGAATAAAAGCAGTTATTAACGAAGTCAGAAGGGCCAAGAGTGTTGTTTTGTTCATTGACGAGCTACATACGCTTGTGGGAGCCGGTGGGGCCGAGGGCGCTATCGATGCATCGAATGTGCTCAAGCCGGCCCTTGCCAGGGGAGAAGTTCAATGTATCGGCGCTACTACTCTGGACGAGTACAGAAAATATATCGAAAAAGACGGCGCCCTTGAGAGGCGGTTTCAGACGATAATTGTCGAGCCGCCTTCAAAAGATGAGACCTTAGATATTCTCAGAGGACTTCAGGACCGCTATGAGGCACACCACAAGGTCCACTTTACCGACGAGGCCCTTTACCAGGCGGTAGAGCTATCGACCAGATATATCACGGGCAGGTGCCTTCCTGATAAAGCAATCGATGTCATCGATGAATCCGGTGCACGAATTCGGCTCAAGAATATGACACCGCCGCTGGATTTGACGCAGATAGAGGAAAAGATAACAAAACTGCAAAAAGAAAAAGACGAGGCTGTCAGAGAAGCTGACTATGAGCGTGCGGCGGCACTGAGAGACGAAGCCCAGCAGCTTCTTGATGACAAGACGCAACTGCATAAAAAATGGTACGACGAAAATAAAGAAACGACCGGCATCGTGGATACAGAGACTATTGCGGAGGTCGTCAGCAATATGACCGGTGTGCCACTGACGAAACTGGAGAAGAAGGAAACCCAGAGACTCCTGGAACTTGAAGTTGAGCTGCATAAGACGGTGGTTTCGCAGGATGAGGCAATCACCGCTGTGGCCAAAGCGGTAAGACGCAGCAGAAGCGGCCTGAAGGACCCGAATCGTCCGATGGGCTGCTTTATATTACTGGGTCCCAGTGGTGTGGGAAAGACACTGCTTGCACGAGCCCTGGCGGAGTTTCTGTTCAGCGATAAGAATTCCCTTATCTGCCTGGACATGAGCGAATTTATGGAGAAGCACAATGTGAGCCGATTAGTGGGTGCTCCTCCCGGATATGTGGGCTACGAAGAAGGCGGGCAATTGACCGAAAGGATAAGACGGCGGCCCTACTCTGTGCTGCTGCTGGACGAGATAGAAAAGGCCCATCCGGATGTTTACAATATTCTTCTTCAAATTATGGACGAGGGCAGGCTGACCGACAGCTTTGGACGAAGCGTTGATTTTAAGAACGTTATTATGATTATGACGAGCAACATTGGTGCCGAGCTGATTAAAAATCAATCCGGCTTTGGTTTCAGCAAAAAGGGCCCTGAGGCGAGTTATGAGAAGATGAAAGATATCCTCCAGAAAGAGGTTGAGCATCACTTCAGGCCGGAGTTCTTGAACCGGGTTGATGATACGATAGTCTTTAAGGCGTTAACCAGAGAAGACTTGCAAACAATTATCGGTTACGAGCTTGCGAAGGTGTTCAAGCGACTGACCGAGCACGGCTTAAAACTGGAAGTGAGCGACCAGGCCAAGGAATTTCTCATCGATAAAGGTTACAATCCTGAATTCGGCGCCAGGCCGCTGCGAAGAGCCATCGAGCACTATATAGAAGACCCTCTCTCGGAATTTGTGTTATCGGGTAAATTCAAAGGCAAAAACCTTATAAAGATTGACGTGCAGGACGAAGAGCATCTGAAATTTGAAGGTTTTGAGACAAAAGAGCCAAAGGAAAGTGAACCTGCCGTTGCAAAATCAGAGTAGCAATTTATTATCAGGCAAGTGCCTAAAGTGAGCTAAAGTGAGCTAAAGTTAGAAAAACAATAAACAATAAACAATAATCAATGAC
>JBDRTM010000430.1:0-3068 GCA_043824065.1 Planctomycetota bacterium
CCATAAAAAGAGATAGAGCTATTGCTTTTTATAAGTAGGAAACTCGGGCTAGTGCGGCAGGTTGTCCTGCCGACAGTTGGTGGGAGTGAGGGTGTATCGCCACTTGGTGACGACTGCGCATACGTCAGATTGCCATTGGAGTCACATGACCTTGTCGTCACAATGGACGTGGCACCTCGACCCCTCGCGTGGCAAGTGGGGCATCAGTCTTACCGTACCTGGGGTTGGTATGCGGTTGTGATCAACTTGGCCGATCTGGCGGCTGCAGGCGCTACACCGCTGATTATCACCACATCTGTTGAAGCCCCGGCCGATATGGCCGTAGATGATTTCAAGGGATTCTTTGAGGGAATTGCGGAAGCTTCCCAAGAGCACGGTATTGCGAACGGGGGAGGAAACGTGCGAGAGGCACCTAAGTTTGCCTGCCATGGAACCGCGATAGGCGTCACACCGACAGACGCTCAACTGCGGCGAAATGGAGCGCAGTCCGGCGATCTCATCGTTTCAGTGGGAGAGTGTGGACGATTCGCCACCGCTTATGTAAGAGCAAAAAATCACGGTTTTGATTCACTTTCTCCAGATGAACAAACGCAACTATGTCGCCCACGGGCACGCGTCAACGAGATGCAAATCTTGCATAGCAACGGCTTAGTCAGTGCCGCAAGCGATAACTCCGATGGTGTCATGGGCGCCATTTGGAACATTGCAGAAGCATCCGGGTGTGCTATTGAGCTTGACATGTCGCCAGAATCACTTCCCGAGCGTGTTGTGGAAGTAGCATCTGAGTTCGGCTACAATCCGTGGAATCTCATGTTTTTCTGGGGCGACTGGCAGGTTGTTGTATCAGTTCCACCGGGCCGGAGCGATGAGTTCTGGCGCGTGTCGAAGGAACACCGCATACCAGTGCAGCATCTCGGTCGTGCATGCGCAGGCCCCCCGCGATTGGTGGGGCTGAGCGAGGGACGCAGGCACAACCTTCGATTGCTAAGAAATGAGAACTTCTTAAAGTCTTCTTTTAACACAGACGTCGAAGAACACGTAGAGTTCATGCTCAGGTCACAGTTGTGGGCTTAGAGACGGTGGCTGGCCAATAAACTAAAATTCTCTTAGCATGTCAAATCATTCTGAGTGAAAAAAGCTTGACTGTAGCTGCCATAAATGGTATCCTTTATATAGTAAAACATACGAACTATTCCTTTGTCTTTTCGAAGGAGGGTAAATATGAGCAAAATCTTCAAGCTGTCAGGGTCTCGCAAACAAAGCGGTAAATTAACCCCCGCGCTTTCTTGCACCCGCACTAACGTAAACGCGGGTACAAGCGAAAGCAAGAACGGGGGCCTCCTTATATATCTTACCATCTGCTTTTTTGTCTTGCCTGCCCAGGCAAAATACGAAGGCGGCAGCGGAACAGCCGGCGACCCATATCTGATTTATACAGCCGAGCAGATGAATGAGATTGGCGCCAATCCAGGCGACTGGAATAAGCACTTTATGCTGATAGCAGATGTAAACATGAGCGACATAGCCGGAACGGACTATAATGTTATTGAGACCTTCACCGGCATTTTTGACGGCAACAACTGTACAATTTCCAACTTCAGCCTGACCTCAACACGCGAAGAGAACACAGGACTTTTCGGCACTGTCGGTGGAGAAATCATAAATTTGGGATTGCTCAATCCCAATATCTTCGCACAAGGAAGAAGTGTCGGCTCGCTGACAGGCTACCTGAACGAGGGAAGTATCACAAACTGCTATGCCAAAGGCGCCGTCGTTTCAGGCGGCCTCTACGTCGGCGGTCTGATTGGCTTAAATACCGGCAACGTCACCAAATGCGGCTCAACCGGCAGTGTCTCAGGTGACGCGTATGTCGGAGGGTTGGTCGGACAAGTCGGCGACGGCAAAGTGATGATGTGTTATTCAAGGGCCAGCGTCTCAGGCAATAGAAATGTTGGTGGGCTGGTGGGCAAAACAGCCGACGAAGCAGGCGAAGTTACCCATTGCTATGCCATTGGAAGTGTCGAGGGAAACACATACGTAGGCGGGCTGGTGGGACAAGTTGAGCGCGGCAATGCCTACAAGTCCTACTCAACAGGCAGCGTATCAGGCACTCAATACGTGGGCGGCCTGGTGGGACATACAAGGGTCTTAGGAAGGGTTTCGCAATCTTTCTGGGATACCCAAACCAGCGGCCAGACAACCAGTGCCGGCGGGACGGGCAAAACTACATTCCAAATGAAGTTGAGGAACACTTTCATTTCCGCAGGCTGGGATTTCTGGAACACCTGGGAAATCTGTGAGGAGACAAATTATCCCGTGTTGCAATGGCAGATTCCGGCTGCAGATTTTCTTTGTCCGGATGGCGTTAATTTTATCGATTTTGCCTTTTTCGCTGACCACTGGGAACAGAATTTTTGCAACGAAGCAAATGGCTATTGCGATGGCACAGACCTCAACCAGTCCGGCTCAGTGGATATCTGGGACCTTGAAATCTTTACTGAACTCTGGCTGGAAGGTTTCAAATAGCTGAATATTGTGGACCTAATTTCAAATTTTAAAAGGGGCTTATACGGAACCAATCGGTATAAGCCCCGAATTGCCACAAATTTGCTGCCTTAACTCCGTGAGATATTAAGTAATTATCTCATGGGGTCAACCACTCAATCTTAATTGATATCTAAATCCCAGCTTACGGTGCCGGCTCCGGCGACGGAGGATACAGACGAATATCGTCAAAGTACATCGTACCTGAACCACCAGCAACCGGATTGTTCCTGTTACCAAGACCAAGGGCAATCGTATTGACATTAGCCAGGTTCACGCCCTGGTCGGCAAATGCCTGCAGGTCGATATTCCATTGGGTCCAGGTAGTTATCTGCGCCGCATCTGGATTATCGTGATTGACCACTGCGCTGCCATTGAGAGCCACATACAAAGTCTCGGCAGCGTTAGCCGAATCGCCTCTGAACCAAATCGTCAGTGTGTTTACACCATTCTCCGTCCAGTCACGCGGATAAGTCAGCGTGTGAGTTGCCTCAGAGTTCCCAACACTGTTGTCATAGTAAAGT
>JBDRTM010000431.1:0-4106 GCA_043824065.1 Planctomycetota bacterium
CCATTATTTCTTTGTTATTATACGTGCTTAAAGGGGTTTCAATTCCCTGGGCCTTAGCCATTTTTGCTGTTGGTTTTACTATTTTTCTAATCAGTATGATTTCATCCAGACTCACCAGAATGATTTATGTTGTTCTGATGGCTGTGACGTTTCCGATAGGTTTGGTAGTTAGCTTCACGCTGCTGGCGATATTTTACTTTCTTCTGCTGGCGCCGCTCGGACTTATCTTTCGCTTAATGGGCCGAGATGCACTCTGCCGCAAGTTCGATGCAACGGCAGAGAGCTATTGGCTCAGCAGACAAGAGCCTGAGAGCACCGAGCAGTACTTCCGCCAGTTCTGAAAAAATTGGAGAATGCGTATGTCTAAGAATTCTCGACAGTCGAAGACCTCTTCTAACGGGGGGGAGAAATCCGGTGAATTCAGCAAGCTGGCACAAAAAAAACGGACCCCTTTGCTCGTAGAGTTTTGGTTTTTCCTCAAACACAATAAAAAGTGGTGGCTGTTACCCATATTAATTATACTGCTTCTTTTGGGTTTGCTCGTACTGTTGGGCGGCACAGCAATAGCACCATTCATTTACCCGCTTTTCTAATACTACAACGCCACTTAATAGCGAAAACCTGGTTTATTGTCCCGAAATACGAAGCACTAAATCCGAAATTCGAAACAATATCGAATGTTCAAAATCCGAATTTTCAAAACAAAAACGCTTACGGAAGCTGAAAACCTGTTTTGAATTTTGGTAATTTGGATTTCGAGTTTGTTTCGGATTTCGAATTTAACATAATTAACATAACTTTTTATGCAACAAGACCTTATCAGCAACGAATAAATCTAAATAGCGTTGTAGTACTAAGTCAATCGCCTTTTTTCAAGATAGCTTCCAGCACTTTACGTATCTTGATGGAATTAGGATCTATCTGTAAAGCGGTATGAAGCTCTTTTAGGGCCTCGTCTCTTTGTCCTTGTTCTTCCAACACAATGCCCAGATTGTAATGTAGGTCAAAATTATCCGGTACGAGTATTAAGCCATTGCGATATGTTTCTATCGCTTCATCGACCCTGCCCTGCTGGTACAGCATTGTTGCCAGATTATTGTATGCTTGTGGTTGATCCGGCTTTAATCGAATCGTTTTAGAATAATGTTCAACAGCCTTGTCATACTTTCTCTGAAGGTGATATGCAAATCCTAAATTGAAATATGCTTCGGCAAAAATAGGATAGATTCGTATTGCCTCCAAATTATAGGCGATAGCTTCATCGAGGTCTCCCCCTTTGCCAAATAATAAACCTAATTTGGCATAAGCCTCATAATGATATGGCATATAATCCAGAACCAAACGATACTGCCTGGCAGCAACGTTGTAGTTTCCCAAATCTTCCAGTAATTCGCCGTATTTCCAATGTAGCCACAAGTCTGAAGGTATTTGCTGAATCGCCCAGCGATACTGACCTTCAACTTCCTTTAGAACATCCGGTGAAAGAGAATCCTCAAGAGCCTTGAGCTCCTGCTCCATTTGACTGACCCGCTGGTCATTGTAGAGCTGGTTTGTGAAAGGTGGCTGCTTAAAATAATCATTTAGAATCTGACTATAAATTTTGTATCGGCCCCAATCCGTGTACGCTAAATATCGAGCACATTCTTCCCCGGTAGGGAAAGGACGTTCATCAGCCTTGTTAAGTTTTATCCGCTCCGGAAGTATCTTTTCGGCCTGCTCGAAAATTGCCTTGGCCAAAAGATGATTTCCTTTGAAATTCATGTGTACGTGCTCTAAAAAAAGCTCTTCGCCGGCAATTTCATGGGGGCTATTTTTTTCAAATGTCCTCACTGCATCTAACAGGTAAACACCTTCAGCAGCTCTATCACGAGCAATATTACGAATAATCTCATTAATTTGTTTATCAGCACGAAAGCGAAGTGTATCCATCTGGCGGGCTTGAATATATCTTTCCTTGCTCTTTTCATACTCGCCCATAGCCCAATAACACCGTCCCAGCCGAAACTGCAGGTTGGCATAAGAATTGTCAATTTCAGCAGTTTTTAAGTATAGCTCCACCGCCTGAGCATAATCGCCGTCTGTCTCATATTTGACGCCCTGCTGATAAAGCTCGTCCCAGCTTTTCTTTTCAGCGTCCGTTAGATTCGGTCGATGTAGTGATGCGAACGGCGGGTTGTCTTTCAGGTTGGTGGGCACCATGCAAAAAATTATATTTATTCTACTCTTGCAGGCAAGACGGCGAATGTCCTGAAGGTTTCTTTGAAAGTGCCTGTAAACGATTCCCAGGTTAGTACTATCCGCCCTTACCTGTTTTTCGAGAAACATTTCCAGACCGCGCCAAATCTTAGGGACATCACCGGTGCCTGCTGATTCCAGCAAACTGGTTATAAGCTGACCCAGCTTAGCAGCCTTAAGCGCAATCCCAAGGCGAATGAGAAACAGATTAGAGCTAAGTGGCGAAAAGACGGTCCCGGCGCCGTATGGTCCGACCACTTCATTGTTGCCGAGGTATATGATAAACAGATCGCTTTGATATCGTGTGCAATCATCGGCGATTTCAAGAACCACATGAGAATTTATGGCCGGCATTGCAGGGGTAATAACTTCGAAATTTGTCTTTGGATACTGCAGACGCAGCATCACCTGTAGAATTCTTCCGAAACAAAACGCTCCGTCCGGAGTACCTGCTGCAGCGGAAGCTCCCATCACAAAGATTCGATAAGTATCTTTTGATTTACTCGCAGGAAAAACAAACGGGTCGGTTGTTCTGGCGATGTTAGGGTGAAAGAACCGCCAGGCAAATTTGGCATTGTTACAGTAAGAGGGTATGGTGTTTACTTTGTGTTTAATGGCTGTGGTTGTGGGGAAGCCGTAACCAACCACGCGTAGGGTAATCTCCAGCAGCAAGAATAGAAGGGCCGGAATTACGGTAACAGCAATAACGCGAAACAGCCAGAGACGCCAACCGGTTACCACCTGTGGTGCCACTCTTTCCCTTCCTTTTTGTTTACCCTTACTCTTGGAGGACGAAATAGTTCTTTTCTCTGTGGGCGAACGACTTTCGGTTTTGCGCCGTAAGATATGTCTTTTAGTACCTGATGAGGATTTCTTGTCCTTTTTTGTGCGTTTGGCACGCATCGTTTAGCCTCTGTAGTCGCATTTTTTTGTCTCAAGAAAACGGTTTTTTCAAAAGTGCGCTTGATATTTCATCGGCTTTTGTGTATCGGCCGATTAGTCAGCGGCAGCTTTTTTCAGGTAAGCCACTTCAGCATTAGTCAGCGTTCTGAAGTTTCCGACGCCGAGGCCCCGCGCGTTGAGCTTGCCGATTCGTGTCCTCGTCAGCGATTTTACAGGCAGGCCGACTTTTGCCAACATCCGGCGGAGCTGGCGGTTAAGGCCCTGCCGAATGGTAATTTCAATCGAAGATTCTTTATGTCCGCGTTTCAGTATTTTTACCGATGCCCTGCCGGTTTTGCCCTGGGCCAACCAGATTCCTTTTTTTAACTTTTCTATTTGTTCTCCGGCAATCTCGCCCTTAATCCTGACAACGTAGGTTTTAGCCAGTCCATATTTCGGATGCGTTAACCTGTTCGCCAATTTGCTGTCATTGGTCAGAATAATCAAGCCAGTAGTATCAGCGTCGAGCCTGCCGGCGCAGAAGATACGTTCGCCGGTACGGACAAGGTCTATGGCCTTTTTTCTGCCCTGAGGGTCGCTGTTGGTACAAATCACACCCTTAGGCTTGTTCAAGAGAAAATATACTTTTCGTGCAGCGCGAATCTTTTTGCCGTTTACGGTTATGATGTCTTTTTCGGGGTCAACAAAGGTCGGCAGCTTATCCACCACCTTCCGATTGACACGAACAGCACCATCGAGTATCAACTCTTCGCATTTTCTGCGCGAATCGACACCGGCCGCAGCCAGGACCTTCTGTAATCTTTGCTCAGTCATAATTCTTTATTCGTATCCTACACAATGACAGTAACATTATACGGATACATGCTGTTGCATTAAAGCGTTAAATCCGAAAGCCGGTATTCTTCTTAGCAAAAGTGAATAGAGAATCATTACTGCAAATACGAACGTATTTTTTGTCCGGTGCAAAG
>JBDRTM010000432.1:0-6337 GCA_043824065.1 Planctomycetota bacterium
GACCGAGAAAGGTGTAAACACACTGACGATTTGGTTCAGAGGTGATTCGGCTAACGCTGCCGAGACGTTGTATGTTGCTCTCAACGGCAATGCGATTGTCACGAATGATAATCCTAATGCAGCACAGGTAGAAGAGTGGACCCAATGGAATATCGACCTGCAGGCATTTGCAGACCAAGGCGTGAACTTGGCCAATGTCAATACGATTGCCCTTGGTCTTGGCAATAAGAACAACCCGCAGGCTGGTGGTTCAGGTACAATGTACTTCGATGATATTCGTCTGTATCCGCCGCCGCCGACGGAACCAGAAGCACCATAAGCTGTGTGAGTGGCAATTCTCATAGATGAGGTTTTTGATGCTTGTAGAAGAGAACGAGTGTTTTGGTGTGTGGCCAGAGCACGGTTATTTTAACTTTTTGTGAACCCCGCCCGTCGTCCGCAGTCCCGAATGGGACGTCTTGCGGCGGATGCCTTGCGGCAAAGACGGGACGGGGTGAATCCTGCCCCTCAAAGTGGACGGAGGGGCGGGGTGAAGGAGGCGTATTATGTTTAGAAAATTGATTTTTGTATTATCTCTTGTTTTTGTGCTGAGTTTGGTTAGCGGGGTTTCGGCTCAAGACGTGGTCATCCCCAGCCCGGGGGCCATGCCGGTGCTCGATGGTAAAATCGATGAGGTATGGTTTTTTTCGACAGAACAGACGATGGAGAACACTGTCGCAGATAACGCACCCAGTTCGCCTACGGATTGCTCTGGTACCTGGCGGGCACTCTGGAACTGGGAATATCTGTATGTGCTGGTCGAGGTGAAAGATGATACTCTGACTAACGACTCGGGGGGGGGCGGCAATAAATGGAACGATGACAGTGTCGAATTCTATGTCGATGGCGATAATAGCAAAGGCTCTTCAGTGGACCAAAATGACCACCAGTATACCTTTTGGTGGAATAACGAAGTATTGGAAGAACCCAGTGCAATCCACAACGGAGCTCCAAGCTTAGTGGGTGTTGAATACGCTGTAGCTACGACCGACGACGGTTATCTTCTTGAAATCAAGCTGCCGTGGATGAGCATAATGGGTGAGCCGGCAACGCCTAACCAACTGATTGGCTTCGATGTATGGATTAACGATGATGACGACGGTGGTGGTCGAGACTCGCAGGTTTCCTGGTATTCGACGGATGGAAATGGCTGGCAAGATCCAAGTGTGTGGGGAGTTGCTGCACTCGAGGCGAGTAACAAGGCAGCTAATCCCGACCCTGCTGACGGTGCCATCCATGGGGATACATGGGCAAATCTTAGCTGGCTGGCGGCAACCTCTGCTGTCTCGCACGATGTGTACTTCGGTGAAAGTTTTGCTGATGTGGAGGCTGGAACCGGTGATACATTCCAGATTAACCAATCAACTACGTTCTATGTACTTGGCTTTCCCGGTTTTCCCTATCCGGACGGTCTTGTACCAGGCACGACGTATTACTGGAGGATCGATGAAGTTAGTGCCGATGGTACGATATACACAGGTGATGTGTGGAGTTTTATAGTTCCCCCCAGATCGGCCTATGAACCCAACCCGGTTGACGACGGCAAATTTGTGGACCCGGATGTAATTCTTAGCTGGACAGCAGGTCATGATGCGAAAATACACACCGTGTACTTCGGTGATGATTTTGATAGTGTGAGCAGTGCTACCGGAGGAGCTCAAATAGGAGTTGCAACCTATACTCCCGGCACTCTTGAGCGAGAGAAGACTTATTATTGGCGGGTCGATGAGGATGACGGCTTCGTTACACATACAGGCAATGTCTGGAGTTTTAAGACTGCAAAGGCTGGTGGAGGTCTACGAGCAGATTACTACGGAGGTGCGGACTTAAGGACTTTCATTCTGACCCGTACAGATCCTCAAATCAACTTTAATTGGGGCGACCCCGGCGGGCCGGATCCAGCGGTCGGCGATGATGACTTCTCAGCCAGATGGACTGGTGAAGTAGAGGCTGGATATACTGAGACCTACACCTTCTACGCTAGGACCAATGATGGTGTACGACTGTGGGTAGGCGGTAAACAGCTTGTTGATTCCTGGGAATCGGTTCCAATATACCCGATCGAGCACAGTGGAACGATTGACCTTATCGCTGGGAATACCTACAGTATTGTTATTATGTCAAATAGAGGTTAGGGCAGAATCGGCACAACAGCCGGACGGATAGACAGACCAGACAGCCAGCCAGCCAGACGCCGGACGTTGGCTGTACTGGCCGAAAGTAGTTAAGGCCATAGCAAACAGCCAACAAAGACTAATCGAACAGGCTGGACGATAGAGGCCAGAGCTAACAGCGTCCGGGTTGATAGCCAGACCAGCGTCCGACTTGACAGCATATCTTGTAAGTCTTGACCAGCAGACCATCGGCAAGGTTGGCACAGACAACAGGAAAGCCAAAGTAAAACCGATGGTAAAGACAGAGCAAACAGCCCTGAAAGCAATGCCAAAGACGGCAGGTCAGGACGGACGAATCGTTGTTTTTAAGCTAAAAACCCCCTACGGCCTAAAACAAAGGTCGATACCCCCAAACGGCTTTCTTCAGATGTAATTAAAATACTATATCTACCTATTTTCCCATTATGGAGTCAATAGCCTAAGCGATACAAAGGAGCATAAATGAATGTCAAAGGTCATATACGTTACAGGACAGCGGATAACAGAATAGTGGTAGGCGTTACTACTGTTGTCGGTCAGATTGCGAAGCCTGCGTTGATAAAGTGGGCTAACATGTTGGGTTTGGATGGTACGGATTCGGGCAAGTACACGGACGATACGGCTGAGATAGGGACTCTTGCTCATTCGTTAATCACGGACGGTTTACAGGGCAGAATGACTAATTTTAGTGGTTACGACCAGACTCAGCAGGATGCGGCGGAGTGGTGCGTGAAATCGTGGGATGCGTGGTGTCGGGGCAGGGATATTAAGCCTATTCTTTTGGAAGCTCCTTTGGTCAGTGAGCGATACCGATACGGCGGCACTTTGGACTTATTTGCTGAGGTTGACGGCATTAAGACGCTGATAGATTTGAAATCCACAAACGATATATGGCCGGAGCATTTTACTCAGGTCAGTGCATATCGACAATTACTCATTGAGGCCGGACACACGGTCGATGCGGTGCGGATTCTCAATATTCCCAGGGCCAGGACGGCGGTTTTCAAGGAGGCCGTTTTGGGAGATGAGGTCTTAGAAAAAAACTTTGAAATCTTCACCAGCTTATTGAAAGTATATCAAATTCGGAAAGAGTTAAAATATGTCTGAGAGAAAACGATATTATCCTGCGAAACGCGCCAAGGCCAAAAGGACAAAAGATTCATATCGGTGTAAAAATCCGGAAGGTCAGGCGAAGCAATTAGCAAACCTCCGCCTCGGTCCGCACACCAGAAAAGGGATGAAGAAAAAACTCACCGCCAATTCCAAAACCAAGCTCTGTATAAACGATATCAAGGATTTGAATATTATCGAATTTGCGACAGAGGTTTTGGAAATATCTTTTGAAAAGCGTCCGGCTCAAGAGGTCATTCTACGCGCCCAATATGGCCTTCCCCTGGATGCTGAACAGTTAGAGATATATGCGCAGTTAACTGATGGTCAAGTGTATATACCAGGTCACGAAATAGGCGAAGGCGTTTATGTCCTGGGAGCAAGGTCGGGTAAGTCTTTTCTGGCGAGCATTATCGCAATTTACGAATCGACCGTCCGCGAGCCTCGGTATCGCAAGTATCTGAATCCAGGCGAAAAGGCTTTTGTAATTATTGTAGCAACGAGACTTTTACAATCTCAGATGGTTATCGGTGCAAGTTGCCTGAGAATGTTGGAAAATAGCAGAATAGCCCATTTCATAGAAGATGCAATCGCCTGTGAGATTTCTCTCACTAACGGCCTTTCGATTCTTTCGATTCCTTGCAGCAGCACAGCGGCCAGGGGTTTGCCGATATGCTGTCTGATTTTAGACGAGCTGGCCTGGTATCGTTTGGAAGGCCCCAAACAAGACCAGGAAATTTTTCGGGCATTGCGTCCGAGGATGTCCCAATTCAGAGGCGCAAAATTCCTCGCGATTAGTACCCCAGCCAGCAAACAGGGATTGCTTTTTGATTTATATGAAGAAGGAATCGACAAAGACAAACCTACCCCTGGTCGATTGACGGTTCACGGTGAAACTTTGTTTGTTAATCCCGAAGTTGACCCCGACTTTTTAGAGTCAGAGAAACGCCGGGACCCAGATAACTACGACCGCGAATTTCTGGCCCTTTTTTGCGAGCAAGTGGACAGTTTCTTTCCGGCTGATAAACTTAGGGAATGTTTCACACTTTCCGGCGATGTTCCGTTCGATAATCGGTATCGTTACCATTGCGCCGTTGACCAGTCGGGATTATCCGGCAAAGATAGGTTTGCGATGTCAATCGCTCACAGGGAAAAAGAGGAAGTGGTGATTGATGTAAGCAGGACGTGGGCTACGAAATCTGGCGACCGAATCATCGCCGAGATAAAAGAAACAGTCAAGCCCTACGGAATATCCAGTATTTCTCTTGACCGTTACAGCGGCGGATGGTGCAAAGAAAGTTTCGAGAGGCAGGGATTCGAAACGACTGTCCGTGACCTATTGCCCCCAATTTATGTTAACCTGAAAAGTTTGGTTATCGCCGGTCGCGTATCCCTGCCCGACACTAAGGGATTGAGGGAAGGATTATTACAAACAGTTGCATTTTATGGGAAAAGCAACAAGCTGAGTATAGGCCACGAACGGACACAGGCCGGACACGGAGACGAGAGCGATTCTTGCGCGACTGCGATATGGCTGGCCTCTAAGAGTCCGGCCACCGGATACTTTGCAAGTGTATTTGAATCTTAGGAGTTATTATGGAAATTTTTGAAGAGGACAATTTATACAAGCGCATTTATGGCGGTCTTTCGATGCCGGGCCAGCGGCAGGGCTTCATATCTATCATCGGTGAAACGAACGCTCTTAATGTCACCGGCGATAGGGATTTGGTGCTACTCGATGAAGCTGAGGACTTCGATGCAAAGAAGCTAATCGAGTTAGCATCCGGTCTTGACTTCCGGTATCGCTGCGAACACTGGTACGGTGACACCAAAGGTCCTGTATCCAAAATGCTTATCCGGGAAATGAATCTCTTTAATCGAGGTCCGGAAGGTAACAAGGATGCCAGGGACCTTGTAATTAGCCACACAAGGGTACTGGATAACCCAAAACCTGTCCAATTTATCTACCCGGTATTGAAGAGCAGGTTGGAAAATGTCAGCCAGAAATTATTTCCACCGAATAGTCTGGTTGCAAGTTATATGAGGCAGATTATGCCCGAAGATGTAGCCAGTTTGCAGATAGGCGATTATCCGGCAATAGAAAGTTTGAGCTATGCTGTTCTTGAATTGACAAAACCCATAAGACGAGGCCCACGGCAAACAAAGGCAAATAATGACTACTCGCGAATCTAAAATCACAGACCATGAAATTAAGCAGGCAGCGGAAAAACTCGGATGCAACCAACGAGAAGTAAAGTGGTATGTCAACAAGTATGGACGTATCGACCTTAATGAATTGTCGGTAAGTATTCTCGGAAAACCTTACGTCCCCAGAGTCCCGGAGCGTCAAGAGCCGAAGTGTCCGAGATGTCACTGGCCGGTCAGTGAGTGTAATTGCTCGGAAAAAACCCAAAAAAAGAACCGCGTATTATGGGAATCGAAAAGATGATAGCAAAAGAAGAAAGAGAATTGATTGAGTTTATGGCCGTTCCTGGTGGGGTAACTATAAAGTGTCTGCGATGTAGGGATAGACGAAAAAGGCTCTTAGATATAGTGAGAGGCAAGACAAAACCCGACAACCGTCCGTTAAAATTACGCTTTGAAATACTTGAGCGTGACGGTTTTCGTTGTCGGTATTGTGGCCGAACACCAGGACAGGGATCTACTTTACAAATCGACCACGTTTTACCCAGAGCAAAGAGCGGCCAAGATACCATACGAAATCTAATAACATCCTGTACGGAATGTAACTTAGGCAAAAGGGATTTTTTATTAGAGCCGATTAGTCGATGGTTATTGAATAATGGGGGACAATAAATGGCAGAGAAAATGGTTGTCGGTTTTGGTGACGGCGCAGAGAAAACTCACAATATGAGATTGCAGGGACGTGACATCGAGCCACAGAATCCGTATCTTTTGCGGGAGTGTCCAGGTTGCGGCAGGGAAGTATTGACGGCAAGGCAAAAGCTCTGCGATGAGTGCAAAAAGAAGAACCGAAAAAAGACGTATCGCGAGGCATATTACAAAAAGAGACA
>JBDRTM010000433.1:0-3758 GCA_043824065.1 Planctomycetota bacterium
GACCGAGAAAGGTGTAAACACACTGACGATTTGGTTCAGAGGTGATTCGGCTAACGCTGCCGAGACGTTGTATGTTGCTCTCAACGGCAATGCGATTGTCACGAATGATAATCCTAATGCAGCACAGGTAGAAGAGTGGACAGAATGGACCATCGACCTGTCCGCCCCAGGCGGATTTGCAGACCAGGGTGTGAACCTGGCCAATGTCAATACGATTGCCCTTGGTCTTGGTAACAGGAATAATCCGGCTGCAGGTGGTTCAGGTACGATGTACTTTGACGATATTCGTTTGTATCCTCCGCCGCCGGAACCGGCACCTTAAGCCGGGATTTGGCTGACCCCCATTGCTTCTGCCGTAAGGCATCTGCCGACAGGCATCCTGTGGACTTCGGATTGCGAAGCAAAATATAGGGGCGCGGTTGGCCCCGTTAGATAACGTCGTATTTTTCATATCTAACGAGGTTGATACAGCAGATTCGCGTCACTTGTACCTGCCTGCACCCCCGTGCTTTCTTGCGAAAGCAATCCGCAGGACACCTTGCGGTGGAACGGGGGTTTCGCAGGCACAGGTGCGGTTACGCAAGTGCAGGCAATTCGGGGCCTATATCGATTCGATATAGGCCCCTTTTTCATTGGCTCCGCCAAAAGATGGCGGATCTGCGATATTGGTCATTGGAGGCTGGATCCCCGCTAACGGCTTGCGGGGACAAGGATTGCCGCTTCAGAAATCAGCAACTCACTTCTTATGGGGGAAGGGAAAATTTTCAGAGTGGTAAACCCCCAGGCATATTTATCCGATACTTCAAATAGGTTTGTTTCCGGCAGGAAGCCGAGGGTCCAATAACAAGGAGATAAGGTCGAACCATAATTTGCCCTTATGGCCGGAGCCGAAAGGCCCTTCCGGCCGGGCGGGAGTGAGCTATAGCATTTGATGTCACCATAAAGGAATATCTAAAAGAGATCAACGAGGCATCGCTGCTGAGCGCAGAAGAGGAGCGCTCGTTAGGCAAGCTGGTTTCCGAAGAAAACGACCAGTGGGCCAGGGAACAATTGGTGCGAAGTAATCTCAGGCTGGTCGTTAATATCGCGAAGAAATACGGCGGCCGGGGGATGAGTCTCGGCGACCTGATTGAAGAGGGTAATCTCGGCCTCATAAAAGCTGTTGATTACTTTGACCCCGACCGTGGGGTCCGTTTCAGCACCTATGGAGCGTGGTGGATAAAGCAAAGTATCAAGCGTGCCTTGCTGGAAAACGTTCAGCCGGTGCACATTCCCACCTATATGGTTGCATTAATAAATCAGTGGCGGCACACCACGGCCGGGCTGGAAAGCGAGCTCGGCAGAACATTGAGCGTTGACGAGATGGCTGAAATTATGCAGATACCGTTGCGCAAGGCAAAGGTCATACATCGTATCGTCGATGTCCTTAGCTCTGTAAGTGAATCTTATAGCAGCGATGTGTCGGACGAAGACCAAATGCTCGAAGCGATTTTAGAGGACCCAAATGCCTGCAAACCGGAGGATATATTATCTGCGATTGAAGAAAAAGCAAAGGCTTTGAGACTGCTGAATGAAATCGACCCGAGAGAAGCGAACATTTTGAGGCTGCATTACGGTCTTAATGGAAACAAGCCCATGCCACTGAAAGAAATCGCTAAGGAATTAGGCCTGACACGAGAGAGGATTCGGCAGATTCGGCGCGATGCCCTTACCAAGCTTTACGAATATATGAACGAAGAGCAGTCCTGAATAACATCTCAATAAAACTTGCATTTCTCCGGAAATCTACTCATAATATTCAAACTAATCGGTTCTATATGTCGTTCCCGCGTAAGCGGGCATCCAAGCTGCTGCGGCGGTTTTGGATTCCTGTTACCTGTTTTCGCGGGCACAAGCTTCATAGAAATGACAGGCTGCTGTTCGTCTAAGCAATTATGAAGTTGACAGATTCCAGGGAAGGAAAACAAATGACAAGCAAAGGAATTGACCTGAAAAGACACATTCGCAGCATACCCGACTGGCCGAAGAAGGGGATTTTATTTCGCGATATCACACCATTGTTAGCTGACCCGAAGGCGTTTGCAGCAGCGGTGGATGCTCTGTGCGCCGGTTTTACGGGTGTGGGTATCGAATATGTTGCTGCTGTGGAGGCCAGGGGATTTATATTTGGTGCGGCGGTTGCAGAGAAACTCGGAGCCGGCTTTGTGCCTATACGGAAAAAGGGCAAGCTGCCCTACAAAACCCAGAGCGTCAGCTACGATTTGGAATACGGAACCGACACTTTAGAAGTGCACAGTGATGCCGTGGGAAGCCAGGCGAGGGTTTTGATGGTTGACGATTTATTGGCAACGGGCGGAACAATGGCGGCGGCCTGCAAACTCATCGAAAAAATAGGGGGGCAAGTTGCGGGCATTGTTTTTCTTATAGAGCTTGCCGACCTTCGTGGAAGAGAAAAGATCGCCGGCTATCAGGTCAAATCAATCATTTCATACGAGTGAGCCTTAATTTAAAAACTCAAACTAACCGATCTGGCTTTAATGCTAACTATAACTGTTCCTTCGCTTTGCTCAGCATGACATTACAAAAGACGGTCAGTTTGGGTTGAAAATCTTTTGGTCGTTGCCGTAGTTTTGCCTTTGCGTTTTCTGAGCAAATACAGGCTGCCAAGACCGAGAATAGCAATCGTCGTTGGCTCAGGAGTCGCGAAGCCAACTGTTGTAATGTAAAGGGCGTCGATGTTAGCGAATATACTTTCCCCTAAGTGCAAGGCCGTGATGTTTGTTGGGTGATTGTATTCGATGGGGCCTCTATTTTCGAAAGTCAGGTCCTCAAGCGTAGCGTCCGAGGCTGCTGATGGTATTATGTTGTTGCCGGGAATATAAACCATATCGAAGAGCTGATTTCCTGCAAAAAGCTCCTCATCAAAGAATAATATCGCGATATTACTTATAGGATTGTAGTAGGGAAGGTCGAAGTCTCTAAAAATCAGGCTGCTAAACATTGCCCGAGATGTTGTTAGTATTATGCCGTCGTTATTGCGAAGATAAACTATATTGAGAATGTCACTTACTGCAAATAAGTCTTTGTAATAGAACAATGTCGAGACATCCGGCATCGGGTTGTACTCTGGAAAGCCCTTGTCTTCTAATATCAGGCCGCCGGGCATCGCAGCAGGTATGGTTGGGAGTATTAAATCGATGTTATCGCGAATATAAACTGCATCGAGGGTGTCATTTCTTGCAGACAGGTCTTCGTCAAAAATCGATATGGTGATGTCGATTATCGGGTTGTACCCGGCAAGGTCGCTGCCATCGCAAGTCAAGCTGCCGGAGGTCACATCAAGTATACTTGATAATGTTATGTCATTTTCATCACGAGCATAAATTGCATCGAGAATCTTGTTTCTTGTAAACAAGTCTCTGTTAGGGAATAATGTTTCCGTCTCTGCTGTCAGGTCATAATCGGCCAGACGATTAACCTCCGTTGCCCTTAGCGTGCCAGGCGTCCCTATGTCGTTCGTTAATGTAAGGATAGTCGCATCAGCCTGATAAGCGAGCGCTGCCAAAAACACTACCACCGCACAGGATGTCGCTAATTTTTTCATTCTATTCCCAATCCATGGGATTTATAGCAACCCGTTTTGATTACTAAAGGTACAAAGAAGCTGTAAAGGATACAATGATTTTCCGAATTTTTGCCTAAAACAGCTTTTGGTGGATAAATGAGGGCGTTATTTTTCCATATCAAGTCTTTTTTGT
>JBDRTM010000434.1:0-3386 GCA_043824065.1 Planctomycetota bacterium
CGGTACTACTCGCAGAGCCGATTACAACGTCTCAGATGACCTCTCGCTGAATGCAATGCTTGCCTGCAAAACGCAGGTCGCTACGTTGGTTGGCAAAGCCTGGGACATGCATGTAACGGACGTCCTGGGCTGTTCGCTCGATGAGAACCTTACTATTTGCGCTGAGTCTGTCGAGTATTTTAAAAATCATGGCCTGGAGACTATTTTCGACGCTGAACACTTCTACGACGGCTACAAGAAAAATCCGGAATATGCGATGAAGGTTTTAGCTGCTGCTGCCCAGGCCGGTGCCGATGTGCTTGTGCTTTGCGACACTAACGGCGGTTCTTTAGCCGACGAGGTGTACGAAATCACGAAGACCGTCTGCGAGCATTTCAGCACGGCGGTGGTTGGGATTCACACCCATAATGATACTGACTGTGCCACAGCCAATTGTCTGGCCGCGGTTCGAGCCGGCGCCCGACATGTCCAGGGCACAATTAACGGGCTGGGCGAACGATGCGGAAACGCAAATTTGTGCGTGGTCGTACCAAACCTTGCATTTAAGATGGGCTTTGAAGTCCTTAGCCATAAAAAAATCAAATCCCTGACCGAGGTATCTCGCTACGTTTTTGAAATAGGCAATTTAGCGCCGGTGATGAATATGCCATACGTTGGCGAGAGCGCCTTTGCGCATAAGGGCGGTCTGCACGTGGACGCCCTGCGAAAAAGTAAACAAACTTATGAGCACATTGCACCGGAACTTGTAGGAAACGAAAGGCGGTTTCTTATATCTGAGCTAAGCGGCAAATCAACTGTCTTGGCTGAGCTGGAAAAGGCAAAGATAGGTGAGGATAAGGAATTAGCCCGGAAGATACTCAACCGTGTTCAGGAGCTTGAGAACCAGGGCTATCAATTCGAGACCGCGAATGCCAGTTTTGACCTGCTGGTCAAAAAGATTATGGGCACATATAAGCCGTCTTTTGAGCTTGTGAAGTATCATACAATTGTTGAGAAACGCGCCGCGGGCGATATGGTTACTGAGGCAACAGTCAAACTCGTTCGGCCGGACGGCGTAACCGAGCATGTCGTAGGTGAGGGTGACGGCCCGGTCAATGCACTTGATGCTGCTTTGCGAAAGTCACTGGAGAATTTTTATCCCGGTATTAAAGATATTCACCTGATTGATTACAAGGTTCGAGTAGTCAATGCCAAAGCCGGAACTGCTGCCCGTGTGCGTGTAATAATTGAGTCGCGGGACAAAAGCTCTATCTGGGGCACGGTCGGCTGCTCCGAGAACATCATCGAGGCGTCCTGGCAGGCACTTGTCGATAGCGTTGAGTACAAATTGCAAAAGGATGCAAAATAATATTTGTCCCCCCAGGATTTACCTGGTGGTTTTTCGTTCTGACTCCTGAAAGCTCTGGTTTGGTCATTGACCGGCTGGGATACGATTGATTATAATTAGTATCTGTTGCGGAAAGCAAAAACCGACGGTGTCACCCCTGCCCCTGCTTCCGCAGGGGTAAACTTGTCCCCGCGAAAGCGGGGAGCAGGGGTCCAGGGCGAAAAAAGCTGGATTCCCGCTTCCGCGGGAATGACAAATACTGTTTCCGCAACAGGAACTAATTAGTCAGTTAGGATTTGGAGGTTTTTTTATGTTCAACAGTAAATTACTTATAATGTTGCTCACCGTTTTCAGTACCATTTCTTTTCCTGCTGAGGTCTTTGGTTTCAGTAACACCGCAGATAGCGGCTGGAAGGCCTCACCTGAACTAATCGAGGCACTTATGAAACGACGCTCCGAGACCAACTATTCCGAGCAAAGAGTCCCGAAGTACACTTTGCCAAATCCATTGGTACTCTCCGATGGAACGAAGGTGACCAATGCCGGAACATGGCGGACCAAACGTCGGCCGGAAATAATCGAGCTCTTCCGAAAATATGTCTATGGTCGCGCGCCAAAGCTGGAGCCGAAGAATATGTCCTTCAAGGTCTTTGACCTGGAGCGAAAGGCACTGGCCGGTTTGGCCACTCGCAAGCAGGTAACCGTGAACTTTACCGGTAAAAAAGATGGGCCGAAGATGGACATCCTTATCTATCTGCCCAATGCGGTCAAAAGGCCTGTTCCCACTTTTGTTATCCTGAACTTTGGCGGCAACCATACCATCCACCCCGACCCCGCAATCAAGCTCTCGAAAAACTGGATGCGCCCGGGAAGCAAGGGGGTAGTGAAAAACCGCGCTTCTGAAGAGTCGCGTGGTCGCAGCCGTGCGGGATTTCCGGTCGAAAAGATTCTCAAACGCGGCTACGGCCTGGCGACGATTTACTATGGTGACATCGACCCGGACTTTCACGATGGTTTTAAAAATGGTGTACACCCGGTCTTTGATAAACTAATCGACGGCGGACGCGCCCCCGATGCCTGGGGTGCCATCGGCGCCTGGGCGTGGGGCTTGAGCCGGGCTATGGACTACTTTGAGACCGACGACGATGTTGATAACAAGCGTGTTGCTGTGCTGGGGCACTCACGTTTGGGCAAGACGGCCCTCTGGGCGGGAGCGAGGGACGAGCGTTTTGCCTTTGTGATTTCCAACAACTCCGGCTGCGGCGGGGCGGCGCTGAGTCGCCGGCGATTCGGAGAAACCGTCGAGCGTATCAATAAGAGCTTTCCGCACTGGTTCTGCGAAAATTTCAAGAAATACAACAACAAAGAAGACGACCTGCCTGTTGACCAACACATGCTCATTGCACTGATGGCGCCGCGTCCGGTTTATGTAACCAGTGCTGATAAGGACTTGTGGGCGGACCCGCGAGGTGAGTTCTTGGCGTGCAAGAATGCAGCTCCCGTTTATCGTTTGCTGGGTGTCGATGGACTGGGCGTTAGACAGATGCCCGGCCTTGACAAGCCTGTTCAGAAAGGTACAATCGGTTATCACGTTCGTTCCGGCGGCCATGCCCTTACCCAATACGACTGGCAGCAGTTTATGGATTTTGCTGATATGCATTTTGCAGCGATGGGTCGGAACTAAAGCTCCATCAAGGGCAGGCAGGGCTGCTCCAGGAACATCATCGAAGCATTCGAAGCATCCTAACTATATTTTTTTCTTGACGTTAAGATAGCAAATCTGGTATAAATAGAATTGGTTGGGTATGTGGAATCTTTAAGCTGTTCCAATGAGTTCTGCAAAATTGAGGTTAGGCATACTTTGAAAAGAAAAAAATCGTTTTTTGTTTTTTCTTTTCAAACAGTAAGTCATTGTGTAATAATCAGTTAGGTGATTATTTAAGAAAATCAAAAAAACAGATTTTCTTAAATAATATATGCCTAACCTCAATTTTGCAGAAGCCTTCTGTTCCAAATAAAGGAGGAGTTATTATGTAAGGCACAGAGTTAGTCGTAAAGG
>JBDRTM010000435.1:0-11766 GCA_043824065.1 Planctomycetota bacterium
ATGTTGGTGCCGTCCCACCAGATGGCCCCATGTATCCACTCACCGACTTCAAAGCTGCCGGCCTTGATTTCTGACGTGGCTTGTCCATCGTTTGTCTTCAGGCGGAATCTCAGGAACTTCTCATTGCTTATGCGGCTGGAACTGAACATCCACCAATGGTCGTTGTTCCCTCCGCCGTTGGCCTTGGAGACCATACGGGGATCATTGCCCGGTGTGTCAAGATTGTTTGCTTTGAGCCAGCAGGTGATACTCATGGCCCCTGAGGGAATATCGAGTCCCCCGAGCGACACGCGCTCACCTCCCTGGCCATCAAATAACAGGCCACTCCCAAACTTGCCTGCTACCCACTCGGGGTCTCCCACAAATGTGCCGTCGTTGCCGTTACCGCTCGAATCAGCGGCAACGGTACCTGTGCCATCGTCAAGCTTCCACCAGCCCAGGAGGTCCGGATCCTGTGCCTGTGTGCAGGCTGCTACGGCGAGCAGTATTATGGAAGCCAAAAAGACATGTGTTCGTCGCATAATAGTCCTCCTTATAAAATCAACGGACTCTAATAATCTTACTTATATCAGATTAGCCCCCTTTCCGTCAAGAGAAATCTTTGACGCTTGTAAAATCGCAGCAAATAGCTTATCTTAGTAGCTGTAAGAGTCAGAAGTATATTAAATGCCATTCAAAGGGTAGGCCTTAGTGGGGCATGATGAGAATGTATTTCCTTACTTTATCTTTCTCTGTTTTTTTGCTATTGCCGAACCAGACTACTTCACATAGTCAATTTGGCACAGATAGCAGCCAAGGAACAAATAATATTCCCAAGCAAATTGCCCCATTTTTTAGCCCGCCTCCGGAACTCGCCCACAATTTTGGGGAATACCGGTCTCCTTTGAGATTCCATGATGGGAGTCCTGTGAAGACACAGGCGGACTGGCAAAAACGCAGGTACGAAATACTCAAAACGTGGCATGGCCTCATGGGGGCTTGGCCACCGTTGATTAAGGAACCGAAAATCGAATACCTGGCAAAAGAGCTGCGGGAAGACTTCACTCAGCACCAAGTGCGTGTCGAGATAGCACCGGAGCAGCAGACAGTAAATGGCTACCTACTTGTTCCCGATGGCACGAGATTGTTTCCTGCAATGCTTGTCGTGTTCTATGACGCTGAAACATCTGCGGGCTTGGGCAAGGAGCTGCGTGACTTCGGCTATCAATTGGCAAGACGTGGTTTTGTTACGCTGTCCATCGGAACACCAGAGTTCTCCAGTTTACGAGCCCCCTACAAGCCCCTGTATGAGTCCGGCAGAGACGGGACCCCCCTCCAGCCACTTTCTGCGCTGGCCTATGTAGCAGCCAACTGTCACACTGCACTGGTAAGCTTGCCTCAGGTTGATCCTAACCGCATTGGTATCATTGGCCATTCGTATGGTGGAAAATGGGCAATGTTCGCATCCTGTCTCTACGATAAATTCGCTTGTACTGTCTGGTCCGACCCTGGGATTGTCTTCGACGAGAACCGGGCAAATGTAAACTATTGGGAGCCATGGTATTTGGGATATGACCCTAATCAACAACGCCAAAGAGGTATCCCAAGCGCAACCAATCCTCGGACCGGTGCGTACAGGAAGCTGTTTCTTGAAGGACATGACCTCCACGAGCTACATGCGTTGATGGCACCGAGACCATTTTTAGTCTCAGGCGGCTCGGAAGATCGGCCTGAGCGCTGGAAAGCTCTTAATCATACGATTGCGGTCAACAGGCTTCTCGGGTATGCGAACAGGGTTGCCATGACTAACCGCAAGGGTCATTCTCCAACTCCAGAATCGAACGAGCAGATTTACATTTTCCTCGAACACTTTCTGGCCTCGCCACGTTAGGGCCAAGATTTTTCTCGTGAGTATTGTTTTGCTTCGAATTTGCCATTGCCGGAAAACATACAACACCCAGCTCCTTGTTATTGCGAAAATTTACCGAAATTCCCTGGACCGGTCCCACCAGCTCTGTCAGGCCTAGTGCGCGGGACTGGCGCACATACAGCCGACCTACAGCTTCATTGGCCTTCCTCTACATTAAAATATTTGCTGTAACACACCGACCTCAATATGGCTGGGATACCTTTTAGATCGATACACCTGATTGGTGACTTTGATAAAATCGTCTTCATCCGCTTCAAAAATATTCGGCACGTATTTCTGCGGATTGCGATCGATAAACGGGAACCATGTGCTTTGGACGTGTATCATAATCCGATGCCCCCGCTTAAACGTGTGCAAAACATCCCACAATTCAAACGAAATCTTGGAAACCTCATTGGGTTTAAAAGGCTTAGGCTTCTTATAACTTTCCCGGAACCGTCCTCGAAACACTTCGGCGCGAATCAAGGTTTGTTGAGCAGCTTTTTCTTCCAAATCGTCAGGATAAACATCGATCAGCTTCACAACCCAATCCGAATCCGTTCCGGTGGTGGAAACAAAGAGATTGGCTTGGATGGTTCCCGCTAACGTAACGTCCTCTTCGAGAATGTCTGTTTGATACACCAATACATCCGGCCTCCGGGAAGCAAATCGTTGGTCTTCTGAATAAAACGTGTTATTGATCCACCTCGAATTATCTCTTGTATGAGGGACCGGTTTGTTTGGATCGCTGATATAGGAATCGTAAGCGTCAGAGTCTTCGTTGGGTTTATTAAACGATAACTTGCCGCCTTTGTGGAAATAGAAACTTGTCTTCTCGGCGGATGCCGGTGGCCATTGGTCAAATCGTCGCCAGCGGTTGGCCCCGGTTTCAAATATCAAGGCTTCCGGCAGGTTTAATTCACTTTCTTCGTCTTTCAAAAAGTGCTTGAAGAAATGCAGATCGACATTCTTTTGATAGTATTCCGAGGTAGCAAAACCAAAATCTGTATCTCCCAGCTCGCTGCCTTTACTGCCGAGCCAACCTCCGTGATACCAGGGCCCCATGACCAACATATTAAATGTATCGGGATTCTGTGTCTCAATCATTTGGTACGTATTCAAGGGTCCAAACAAATCTTCCCGGTCGTACCAACCACCGACAACCATTACCGCCGCTTTGATATTCTTCAGATGAGGAAGGATATTGCGTTTTTGCCAGAACTTGTCGTAATTGGGGTGGCGTGTAACATAGTTCCAGAATTTGGATTTCTTTTTGAAATATGATTCATTCACATTTTTCAATGGTCCCACATCCATGAAGAATTTGTACGCGTCTGTCGTTTCAATCTCATAGATAGGATCTGGCCGTTCATCAATAAGCCCTTTACGTCTTTGTCGCACACGATTCAGAAATCCAAACCAATGATTCAACAGAAAGGCTCCGTGATGGTAAACATCATCCCAATAAAAATCGGAAACCGGCGCTTGAGGAGAGACTGCCTTTAAGGCGGGGTGGGAATCTATAGACCCGGCGGATGTGTAAAACCCGGGATAAGAGATCCCCCATTGGCCAACCTTACCGTTGTGGTTGGGGACCTGTTCCAAAAGCCACTCAATCGTATCATAGGTATCCGTACTCTCATCCGTATCGGAATTGCTTTTCTTATCTGCAATGTGCGGAGTCATATGAACAAACTCACCCTCCGACATAAAACGGCCGCGCACGTCTTGATAAACAAAGATAAATCCTTCTTTCTCGAATTCTTCATGGGGACTGATCTGTCTTCTGTATCGGTTGGGCCCGTAAGGACTAATGCTGTAGGGAGTGCGTAACAACAGTATCGGATATTCTTTCGAGGTATCGTTTGGTGTATAGATAGCAGTAAAGAGTTTCACCCCGTCACGCACAGGGATTCGTTTCTCATATTTCGTGTAATTTTCACGGATATAGTCCGCCCGTTCATCCCGTTCATCGGCTTGAATAAATCCCACTTGCAAAACGAAGAAGAAGTATAAGAAAATGAGAGCCGTACGTACTTTCATAATTCAATCCTCCATTTTTATGGAAAACTACGAGAATCGCACCCGCTGGACAACCTCAAGGCCACAGGTGCCCAGCTGAGCGGGCACGAGCTTCACCAATATTACTTATACCAAATCAGCCACTTTCCCGTCAAGGAAAAACTTCGGTTCAAATCGGTTGAAATTCAAAGGGATTTCTGGTAATATATGAGGTTGAAAGATGCAGAGGCGCTTTCAAGGCGCGCAAATGGAGATTATCGATTCATGCAAAAGAACGAGGGGCTTATCATAAACACAGTAAGAGGATTCACACTAATTGAGTTGTTAGTTGTGATCGCCATAATTGCCATATTGATGGCTATTTTGATGCCGGCTCTTCGACGGGTGCGGGAACAGGCCCGCATGTTGGGCTGTTCTGCCAATCTCCGGCAGTGGGTACTGGTCCTAAATACCTATTGCACCGAGAACGATGGCAAGTTTTTCTCCGGAGTCAACGATTTCGGACACTGGTGGCCTTGGCAGCTCGATGAGGATTTAAAGGACTGGAAAAAGAACAAGATTTGGTTCTGTCCGACCGCCACGAAACCCATCATTGATGAGTTTGGCAATCAGAATCAGGGCTTCAACATCGATCAGGCCTGGGGCATTTTCGAAGGCGCTCACGGCGGCTATTCCTCTGGAAAGAATGGGATCGCCGGCAGCTATGGCCTCAATAGCTACCTAATCCGTATTCCATCCCATGCCAGCTATGTGCGCAATATCCCTGCTTCATATGGTTACCGCAAATTCCTTGAAGTCCCCCATGGCGCCAGGATACCGGTGCTCATGGATGGCCTGCGCTTTGACCTTTTTCCCATAGAAACGGACGGTCCGCCAGAGAATGAATATGATTCCTGGCAAGGGGAAAGCAGAATGGCGCGGGTTTGCATCAATCGACACCGCGGCTCCATTTGCAGTTCTTTTGCAGATGGCTCGGTACGCAAGGTGGGTCTCAAGGAACTCTGGACATTTAAATGGCACAGGGAATTCCAGACCAACGGCCCTTGGACCCTTGCCGGCGGTGTGACCCCGGATCTCTGGCCGGACTGGATCAGACCCTATCCCGATTTCTGATTTGTGGTCCTGTATCCTCTCACATACGGCGTGAATCCACGCCGAGGGCTGCGACCCGAATATCGAGACTTGGGAACAGACTGCGCTTGCCAAGCGCCAATCGGACCACCGCGATCGGTTGTTTCCTAACAGCACAGAACCCAAAGACTATGGAACGAATACATGTCCCAGCAAGGCGGACAGTGAAGTTTAAGATAGGTCGGTTGATGAAGCAAAAGTTAAACTGCCGGAACAAAGTATAGCAGTCACTCCAAGACGACCCTCCACGTGTTTTTCACACCTCCTGACCTCACCGCTCCAGTTCAGCAAAAAGCACGTTGTAGTCTTGATCGCTCTTGAAAGGCGGGTCAATATAGATAAGGTCAACGCTTTCCTTCTCCATAGTCGCCAATATTTCTAAATTCCCCCCACAGTATAAACAGTTTTTCGTCATACACTCCCTCCGTCAGTAATTTTGGGCAAAATAGACACAGCAACACCCACTAGTTTATCATCTCCTGGTAAAAGTCTCTAAAGCTGCTGCATCTTCTATTTTTGAAAGCATTGCAAAGATCATTAGTGTTTATTCGGCTGCAAATGCTTTCAACATCATGTGTTGACTTCTGATATCGGAGCCCAACTAGCTGAAAGATTCTATGAACCTCCTCTGCCGGTTTGAAAAACTCGGTCTGCGGATCAATGTCGGCAAGGTTAAATCCCAATTCTTTTTCAATATAATCAACACTCAATCTAGAATTTATTCTGCTAAAGATATCGTACATCGCCAAAAACCACGCCTCTAATTCCATAATTGCGAGGCTACAATCCATTGTCCGCAGCAACAGATGTCGGATGAAAATCTGTTCTGATTGGCCCTCAACAAATATGGCAACTTTACTCATCTTTGGGTGTACCCAATACAACAAAGTCACTTGTAAAGAAATCAAAATTGTTTAATCCGGTCAACTCAAAATCATCAAATCGCTTTCTTGAATTTTTGTAGTTATAAATTTTCGATTCATTGGGAAATCTCTGCATTATAGACCAGTATTCTAAGGGCACATTATTCATAATAAAACGGTCGTTAGTGCTCATAATTAACTGTACCCGGGATTTCTTCGCCTTATCTATCAACAGCTTGATCAAAGCCGAAGACCTTTCATAATCCAATCCTTCACCAATATCATCTATTAATATGCAACTTGGCAAACTAGCCAGTAAAGAATAGTTCAACTGGATAATAAGCGACAAAGCTCTGAACATTCCTTGCGATATGCTATTTTGATCCGTCGTACCCTTAAGATCACCCTCTTTCACTAAGATACCTTGTGGTGGCTCCAATAGATTCTGAAACGTTATGCTTATTGGTGACCCCACAGTAATATTATCAAGGTTAAACCCAACTTTCGCCATGTCGGTTTTGATATTATCGATAAGCTCCTTTGAGTATTTCTTTTGACCTTTTTTAAATATCGCTACTGTTTGCTTAGTATCTTTTAGATTAAGCTTTTCTTCTTCTTTATCTTTCCTGAATACTGCGTAATGGTCTCTTCCCAACGGTGTTCCAAACAGATAGCTCCGCAGGTTCTTGCCCCATTTATGTAAATCTTCAAAGAAAGGATGCTGTACACTGTCTCTCCTATTCACGCAGGCAAGTTCACTTGGTGGTGCTTGAAATTTCATATCTCTCTTTTCCTTTACCGCGTAAATTGTACCTTCCCCCCCAGGTCCTCTATCCAATTTAGTATCTGAACCAATTACCAATTTCTCTTTGATTACTTTGCTTTTTTCGTATTTGAGAAAATAGGTCAGTTTTTCACCATCTTCATTAAATAAGGCTTTGTAATTCCCTGATTTGAATTGTAGCTTAATATCTCCTGACACCAAGTTTCCCAAAGCCTGAATGATACTCAAGGTTCTTGATTTTCCGGTAGCGTTCTTTCCTACAATCAAATTAATGTGGTTCTTCCGAGTAATGAGTAGGTGGGCTTGCGTAAGAAAGGACATGGCCTTACACTTGATGGAAAAATGCGAAAGGTAAAACCATGTCTACAAGTGTTCTCTATCATACGTTTGGAGTGCCTGGGGTGCAATACAAGAAAGTGTTTTTTTGCACAAGACGGTCTTCTATGGAGATGTTCATCCGAACACGCTACAGTGTCCGAGCTGCCAATCTCGCCGTGTCATCCGATTCGGCCACAAGCCGAGGGTCTTCAAGATGCTTCCCGTCGGGCGTCGCAAGGTCGAATTGGTTGTCAATATCCCGCGGCTCTACTGCAACGATTGCGGATCCATTCGGCAACCCCACCTTGCCTTCGCGGACCCGAAAAAGCATTACACCAGATCGCTGGAACGCTTTGTCATTGATCTTTGCCGGATTACATCTATCCAGGATGTCGCGGAACTGACAGGCCTGGGGTGGGATACCGTCAAAGAAATTCATAAGAGGCACTTACGTCGAAAATACAAATCTTTTAACCTTAAGAACGTCCGTTATCTTGCCATTGACGAGGTCTATCTCGGCAAGAAACGCAAGTACATCACGATTGTTCTCGATCTGCGAACCGGGCGGGTTATTCATGTTGGCCGGGGAAAAGGAAAAGATGCTCTCAAGGGCTTCTGGAGGCGTTTGAGGCGATCCAAGGCAAAGATTCAAGCCGTGGCAACCGACATGGCCAGCGGGTACATCGCTGCGGTATTGGAGCACCTTCCCAAGGCCGATTTGGTGCTGGATCATTTCCACCTTGTTAAGTGGTTTAACGAGAAGTTATCCCTGCTACGCCGGCAGTTATATCGTGAGGCCACCCAGATGCAGAAGGCCGTCCTCAAGGGCAGTCGATGGCTGCTCTTGAAGGCTCCGGAGAACCTTAAGTCCCATCGGGATCCCAAGAAAGATGAACGGCTTCGTTTGCAGGCGGCGTTGGAACTGAACCAGCCGCTTGCGATGGCCTATTACATGAAGGAACGCCTTCGGCTGCTGTTTCAATGCACAGATGGAGACCGGGCTGCGACGGAATTGAAGGCCTGGATTCAAGAAGCCTCCTCCAGCGGGATCAGAATACTCAAAGAGGCCGCCCGGAAGCTATCGGTATGGAAGCCATTTATCTTGAACTGGCACAAACACCACATCAGCACTGGAAAGTTGGAAGTGATCAACAGTAAGATTGGAACCTTGCAACGCAACGCTTACGGCTACCGGGACGACGAATATCTCAAACTCAGAATCTTCAATCTGCACAGATCAACCTACGCATTAACCGGATGAACCATTAATGTTACCAAATGAAAAATCCGTTATGCTCCATTCTTCCGGTTTCCCCTCAAACTGAGCATAAGTAATTGACTCTAATTGCATTTTACTTCTACGCCTCCTATAGTTCGGTTATTCTTCGATATAAAACCATTGTTCTATTATACCCATATAGCAAGCCCTTGCAAGCACAAGAAGACACCCACAGTGGTACATCATTTTTCTCTTTGTCCCCTGTGCCTAAGAATACCCAAAGCCGCAATTCCCGCCAAAAATTTCGTATCTCTTAACTCGTGAAGCGTATCTCGCGTTGAAAGCTGCCCATTCGGCTTTCCCCTTCGGCTGCGCTCAGGGCTTCGGCTAATTCAGGACAGGCCCCGAACAGGAATGACAAACGGACGATTCAAAGAAGTATTCCGCCCCGTGGTGTTTCGGTATTTGGTTAGATAAAATAGCGTAATAGACCTTAAAAGTCAAAGGAAAAAACAATTTATTATTGATTATTTGGTCTGAGCTTGCCGCTTCGGCCTTCGGCCTACTCCTAATGAACTAAGAAATCACATTGGGCACGATGTTATCTGTAATTGTTGTAATAGAATGATGTTAGCGTAATTCAGCCAATATCTTAGTTTATTTTACATTCCTCCTGAGAATCCGGTGAGGTGCTCGCAATCTTCGGCTCGGCCGACGGGCGGGTCTATTGTCTCGGCGCCGCGGACGGAGCACTTGTGTGGCGGTTCGAGGCGGCACCGCGGCAACGCCTCGTGACTGCCTTCGGCCAATTGGAGTCGTCCTGGCCCGTACCGGGTAGCGTGCTCGTGCACGAAGATAAATGCTGGTTTGCGGCCGGACGCTCGTCATACCTTGCATTGTCCAAGAACAAAGAGGCATGAGCCGAAGAGCTCAAATTATCTTGGCTTCTATTGTCTCCCCTGCAGGAAAGCATCCTTGTTGATAGATTACACATCGTCAAGTGTGAGATTATTCAGGGCATCTTGGCGATTTGCTGGCGACCTGCTCCCGCAAAGGATTGTTTGACTTACAGGGAGCAATACAGCTAATATTATGTCGAAACAGTTAAATAAAGTATTTTTCAAAATTTCTGTCGAGTATGCATGAAACTGCTTGAAACGAAAGGAGGCAAGATCATTGGGTAATATTTTTACGAAACTAATGGTTTTCAATTGTCTATGGATCATTTTGTCTTTAGCATCCTGTTCGAGTTATTCCTCTAAGGAACGCCTGACGGCCGAAGCAGTCTCTCAGGATTCCCTGCATCAGGATGAGCTTGAGGAAAGCCAGGTCGATTCGGAGCATATCCCTGGGCGTCGGGGACAGGAATTTTTCCCCATTAATATTGATGTTGATGTGTCAAGACCAATCGGCAGGTTCCGCCGAATCTGGCGTTTTTTTGGAGCTGATGAATCGAATTATGCGTACATGGAAAATGGAGAGAAGCTTATTAAAGAATTGGGGGAGCTTGCCCCCCGGGAAGTATACTTTCGGGCCCATAATTTGTTGACGTCCGGCGATGGTACACCGGCACTCAAATGGGGCTCAACAGGAGTATATCGCGAGGATGCGAACGGCAACCCGGTTTATGACTGGACTATTCTGGATCGGATATTTGATACCTATCTGATGCACGGGGTAAGGCCTTATGTAGAGATCGGTTTTATGCCAAAGGACCTTTCCATCAAACCGGAGCCTTATCAGCATAAATGGAATCCGGACTTGAAATACAAGGAGGTATTTACCGGCTGGGCGTATCCTCCCAAGGATTATGATAAATGGGGGGAGTTAGTGTATCAGTGGGTCCGGCGGTGCGTGGACAGGTATGGTGCTTCAGAAGTAAAGTCCTGGTATTGGCAGACATGGAACGAAGCGAATATCGCTTACTGGCAAGGTACTCCCGAAGAGTTTTACAAGCTTCATGATTATGCGATTGATGCAGTGCGGCGTGCGCTTCCGGAAGCCCGTGTCGGCGGCCCGGATACGGCTGGTCCGGGGGGACAATTTATGCGGGATTTCCTTGAACACTGTTTACGGGGTATAAATTACGCGAACGGCAAAAAGGGGACTCCGCTTGACTTTGTCTCATTCCATGCCAAAGACAGTCCTAAATATGTGGATGGTCATGTACAAATGGGTATGGACAATCAACTTCGTGCTATCGACAGGGGATTTGAAATTATTGCGTCCTATCCGGAACTGGAGGGGATTCCGATTATCATTGGCGAATCCGATCCCGAAGGTTGCGCTGCTTGCCAGGGAGAACATTTAGGTTACCGCAATGGTACGATGTATTCCAGTTATACGGCCGCAAGCTTTGCCCGAAAAATGGATTTGGCGGACAAGCACGATGTCAATCTGCAAGGGGCACTTACCTGGGCCTTTGAATTTGAAGACCAGCCTTACTTCGCGGGATTTCGTTCATTGGCTACCAATGGTATTGATAAGCCGGTACTGAATGTTTTCCGCATGTACGGCAAGATGAGTGGGCAGCGCCTATCGGTAAATAGCAGCGGCGCTGTTCCGCTCGATACGATACTCAAAGAGGGAGTTCGCGAAAAGCCGGATGTTTCTGCTCTCGCTACCCTGGATAAGAACAAAGTATGTGTGATGCTCTGGCATTACCATGATGAAGATATTCCTGGTCCGCAGGCGGATGTTAAGCTGACATTAAGTGGTTTGCCTATTCGGTCCGGCACGTTACAAATTCGGCATTATCGCATTGACCAAGAACATAGTAATGCGTATACCTTATGGAAGAAGATGGGCTCTCCCCAGCAGCCGACAGCACAGCAGTATGCTCAACTTGAAAAAGCCGGGCATCTGACCCAAATCGGTAGGGGGCAATCCTGCCGGGTGGATAACCATCAAGTCATATTGGAGCTTGATATACCGCGCCAAGCCGTATCGTTACTTGTATTTGAGTGGAGCTCAAGGAACAATTAAGGATTCCTTAAAAATTACCAAATTCAAGTGCAATAGTTTGCATAACCGATGCCTTATCTATCAAAATCTCCAAACACAATAAAAACCGTTAAATACCCTTAAATACAACCGCAAAAGTGTAGTCCTAAGAACTCTTGCCGTGTTTGCAAGGCGCTCTTGAAAACACTTTCACTCGACTACTCATAAGTTATTGCAGTACTCATGAAAATTCAAGGATAAAAGCTCCTTTTTCTCAAATACTCAACTCACTCCAACGCAACGGTAGTACTGCTTTTCTGCGATTCCAGAGCAGCCGTGAATAGTTTGTGCCATAAGGACGTCTCTTCGGGAGTTACACAGCCGGAAAACTTAGTAAAAGGATTGCCGAGCTTATCTTGTAAGCGATTTTCACAACCTCGTCAAATGTTCATTTGTCATATTAGACGATAGGCCACGCACTATACCTTACTCCCACACTCACCGCAATAATTCGGATTCCCAATCAATCCCAACACAATGATTTTTCTAATTGTCAAACTCATCTTTTACCCTTTCCAAAAAGTTAACATTTGTCAGT
>JBDRTM010000436.1:0-2025 GCA_043824065.1 Planctomycetota bacterium
GAACCGCATCGTGGTCGCTTCATGTTCTCCCAGACTGCATGAGCCGACCTTCCGGCGGGTGCTGGCCAGCGTCGACCTTAATCCGTATTTCCTGGAGATGGCCAACATCCGCGAACAGTGCTCTTGGGTAATCGACAACAAGGAAGCGGCCACCGAAAAAGCCAAGGCGATGGTGAGTGCCGCGGTAAGGCGCGTTTTCTACCACGAAGCCTTGGAGAAGAAAGAAGTGCAAATGAATCCCTGCACGCTGGTGGTTGGCGCCGGCATTGCTGGCATACAGGCTGCACTGGAGATAGCCGATTCTGGTAACAAGGTATACCTAGTAGAGCGGGAGCCATCAATCGGCGGCAATATGGCCCGGTTGGACAAGACTTTCCCCACCCTTGACTGTTCGGCCTGAATACTCACCCCGAAGATGGCCTCGGTGAGGTCACACGAAAACATCAAGCTGATGACGTATAGCGAAGTCGTTGAGATATCCGGCTACGTTGGCAACTTCAAGGTGAAAATACGGAAAAAGCCGCGCTACGTCGATGAGAGCAAATGCACCGGCTGCGGGACCTGTCAGGAAAAGTGCCCGGCCAAGACCACCAGCGAATTCGACCTCGGCATCGGGCAGAGAAAGGCCATCTATACGCCGTTTCCGCAGGCCGTCCCCAACGTGCCGGTAATCGACACGGAAACCTGCATCTACTTTACCAAAGGCAAATGCCTCGCCTGTGAAAAGCTCTGCGAAGCGAAAGCGATTAACTTTGAGCAGACGGAGACCATCGTTGAGGTTGACGTTGGCTCAATCATTGTGACCACCGGTTTTGATTCCCTGGACCCATCGGTGATGGCGCAATTTGGCTATGGGAAATATGATAACGTTATCAACGGTATCCAGTTCGAGCGTATGAGCAATGCCGCCGGCCCCACCAATGGTAAGATTGTGCTTAAAGATGGCTCGACACCGCATAGCGTCGCCATCCTGCACTGCATTGGCAGCCGCGATTTGAATTACCATGAATATTGTTCCCGCGTCTGCTGTATGTATTCGTTGAAGTTCTCCCACCTGATAAGAGAAAAGATTCCAGATGCAGATATCTATCAGCTCTATATAGACCTCCGCTGTTTCGGCAAGGGCTATGAAGAATTCTATAACCGACTCCAGGAAGAAGGCGTCAACTTCATTCGCGGCAAGGCCGGTGAAATTACAGATATCTCCGAGAGCCCCGAAGAGGAAGGCAAACTGATCGTGCTTGTGGAAGATACCTTGGTTCGCCAGAAAAGGCGTCTTCCGGTGGATATGGTCGTTCTGAGCACGGCGCTTGAGCCGAGGGCGGATGCTGACGAGGTGGCCCGGCTTTTCTCCATCAGCCGCAGTAAAGACGGCTTCTTCCTGGAAAAGCACCCCAAGCTCGACCCCGTGGCCACCACCACCGATGGTATTCTAATTGCCGGCTGCTGCCAGGGTCCGAAGGACATCCCGGACACGGTGGCCCAGGCCTCGGCGGCAGCAGCCCGCGTCCTCTCCATGATTAACAAAGGGAGTGTGGAGATAGAATCAGCCATCTCGGTAATCGACGAAATGCTCTGCTGCGGCTGCAAGACCTGCCTTTCGCTCTGCCCATACACCGCGATTTCCTTTCATGAAGAGAAGCGGGTCTCGGTTATCAATGAAGCACTATGCAAGGGGTGCGGCACCTGTGCCGCCGCCTGTCCCAGCGGTGCTATAACCAGCCGGCACTTCACCACCGAGCAAATTATGGCGCAGATAGAAGGAGTATTGGTATGAGCTTCGAACCGAAAATAGTCGGCTTTCTCTGCAACGGTGTTCCTACGCCGGGGCTGACCTGGCCGGCACCTCCCGGAAGAAGTACGCGCCCAATGTGCGCGTCGTCCGGGTGATGTGCAGCGGTCGGGTGGAGCCGAGCTTTATCCTCAAGGCCTTTGCTCAGGGCGCGGACGGGGTGCTTGTCTGCGGCTGACATCCTGGCGAGTGTCATTACCTGGAAGGTAATATAAAAACAAAGCGTCGCATCC
>JBDRTM010000437.1:0-4409 GCA_043824065.1 Planctomycetota bacterium
ATCCCTGCCAGCAAATAGCCTCAAGCTCAATTCCTGTAGCCGCCGTTTCATTCGTCATAACCGGTTCTAAAGGAATCAAACCTTGATATATGTCAATAACTGCGGTTTCATTCGTCACAACCGGTTCTAAAGGACTTGAACGTTGATGTATTTTAAGAGTTGTTGGTAGAATTTCTTCTGTCTGCAGAATCCACTTTGCCATAGAAACTTCACTTGTGAAGTAGTCCCCCAGCCAATATCCAATTCCAGTTGGTAATGTGAAAGAAGCCGGCAGAACAAGTTTTACAAATAGCAGCATCCACAGACAATAACGGAACACTGCTCGTACTCGCTTTCGCAGCAAAAAATCAATGATTAGCAACAAAACAATCAGCACACTGGCTTGAATAAATATGCCTGCCGCATAATCCCAAAATCCCTGGCCTATATTATTCAAACCTGTTATATACGTATTAATTGCCTGGTTCATTTTTTTATCTCCCAGTTTGGTTAATTTTGTTCGTACTCAATCCTTCTTGTTTTTAGCCTTGTTTACAAGTTTGCGCAACTGTGCCGATTCAGTTTTTGAAAGGCCCTCGTGCTCAATCAAGAACTGCATCATAGGCGTAAGGGCCCCGTCAAAGGCCCGCTTGAGCATCTTGCGGAATTCCCCTCGTCTGGCGTCAACTTCGCTTACGCAGGAACGGAAAAGCTGAAGGTTGCGAATTCTCTCGATTTGAAGAAATCCTTTCTCTGCCATCCTGTCCATCGTGGTCTTTACCGTGCTGTAGGCGCGGTCCCTGCTTTTGGCCAGCGCTTCCTGGACAGTGCCGGCTGCACAGGGCTGCTTGTCCCAGACTACCTTCATTATTTCCCATTCGGCCTGGGTCAGCTCCACAGCCGGCTTTTCCCGGCTGGGCCTCTTGACTTTTCTCGACTTCGGCATTTTTTATACCTCCATATTCTATATCTTATTCTATATCTTTAGAGTATGTTCGACATATGTCGAATCTGTCAAGGGAAAAATGAAATTTTTTTAAAATTTTTTTTGCTAATGCCCTTAAGCGGCGAAATTGGGCGAAAAATCAGAATAATCTCTTATTTAGTACCTGTTGCGGAAACAGTATTTGTCATTCCCGCGGAAGCGGGAATCCAGATTTATCGCTCTGGACCCCTGCTTTCGCAGGGGTGACATCGTCGGTTTTTGCTTTCCGCAACAGATACTATTTACCGAATGACATCGAATCCATCGCTCCGGCGGACCCGCTTTGAACTACTAAGGAATTGTAGCGCCGTACAGAAACTATATAATCAATATTTGGGTGTGAAGAACGGTAAGGGAGATGATAGACCTTTTTTCTGAACCCTAATAACAATAGTAGGGGCAACTGCTCCACTCCTTATTGCATATAGGCTTGTCGAACGGCGGTAGGGCCCATCACCACGTCAAATATCGCCACTTCATCTATGGTCCCTGCAAAAGTATTGTCGTCAGGGCCGTGTGCCCCGCCAATGCGTACATTTTCGATACAGCCGGTGTTTATCTCCGCCTCTTCCATCTTGTAAATCGTTCTGCGTTCGCCGTCCACATAGAGTAAGACATCGCTTATGAGGGGACGTTCGGTATCAACCGGATCGAGCACAACGGCTGCATGATGCCAATTGCCGTCTCCTACCTGCTGTTCGTTCGCAGAAATGAATCCTGATCCGCAAGATAGCCTGAGTCTTTGGTCCTCATCGACCTCCAGCAGCCAGTATGCCCCTGGTTGCTTGAGCCCCCAAGTGATGATAGGAAGCCTGCCGATTGGAATTCCCTGGGTTTTGATCCAGGCAAAGACTGCACGAGGTTTTTTACCGCAAATGCCGGGCCAGCCTTCTACTTCCACATAATCGTCCGTGCCGTCCAACTTTAGGCCACCGCCTAAACGGCCGGTCACCCACTGAGAATCATCGGCGGAGAAGCCCAACAGAGAACCATCGTAAGAGCCCCTGCTATCCGCAGCGATCATACCGGTAGTCTCGTTCAGCGGCCAGTACGCTGCCGGTGTGGGAGCGGTGGCATCTTGACCCCATACCTGAGACAAGACGGCCAGGTCTTTGTTGTTTATCCAGTCGTCGGCAGGGTCTGACATATCACAGGAGGGATTCCAATTCTCCTGGCCCGGCGCACTGAGCCAGGCCGAAGACAGGGCCAACATATCATTTCCATTGATGATTTGGTCGCCTGTACAGTCTTGTGGCATCGAGCCATCTGTTAAGAATTTGTAAGTACGCGTAAACGCAGTGTGTTCTCCGGGTGCCAGGGTGATGATTAAGAATTGTTCGGGCGACACTTGGTAAGAGGTGGTCCAAATGCCGACATAGGCCGACCTGAGTGATGAATCAATAATGGCCCGTTGGCCGGTATCACTCTGCTCTACTGCAATCGTATCAGGACCGAGGTAATCATCCGGTTTGTAGATCCAGGTCTTGGGAACACTGGAGATGGTTTTCGTATACAGGACCATATTCTCCAGGCCCACCATTTGTGGATTACTGTCTGCAAACTTGAGCCCTCTGCCCACCATCTTTAGTACTGGTGGTTCCCATTCCTGTACCTGGGGTGAAGTCGCCATTAGGTACGGAAAGTACACTCTATAATTGGGTCCCACATTTTTTTGACTAAAGGTCAGGAAATTATGAAGGTACTGCTCTGTAGTGAATGTCTTTGTGCCGGTATTCGTTAAAACATAGTGCATGAGGATTCTATCATTCTTGACAATCACGTCTTCCTCAAGCTGGTAGGAATAGCCGTTGGCCGTTCCGGACAAGGTCTGGACGAAATGGGCCCGATCCGACTCCCAAGTGGTTGTGGTCTGGGCCAGCTCCAGCACCTGGTAGCTGGAGCTGAAATTGTATGGCGAGGAATTGCGGCTGAGGATGCCCACGCCGATTTTGATGAATGCAGAGCCATTAGAGCCCTCGTTATATCCGGGAGGGTCGGGCTGGTATGACTCCTGCCCAATATCAAACTCCATAGGCAACCCACCCAGATAATTAAGAGCACCACCGTTAATCGGCGCATAACAGAAATCGCGGTCATTTAGCTGCACTCGTATCACATTGGCGGTGGGTGAAAAACGGAGCCCCTGGTTCCAGCGACAGTCAGACGAATCGGGGTCACCCACTTCCACAATCAAGCTGCCGCTGTGAAGAATTCGCGTCCCGGCGTGGATAGGTTGCGGGTTATCTGCCCCAAAAGGGGTTCGGTTAATAGTCGCTAAAACAGCGGCTGATAATAGAAAAAACAATGTCTTTTTCATGCAAGCTCTATACTATCAAATTCCAGTCCATTTGTCACCCATTACTTGGGAAATCCGGAATAATAATAGTATAAAAAGACAAGTACAAGATTCACAAAGTCCGGCGAAAAAACCAAACCCACCACAAACGTCAAAAATACGCAGTATCCCTTACGGGAGAAGTCAGCGTAACTCCTTTTGTATCCACTATTTAAGCTAACTCAAGCATTTTTTCCAAAAAAATAAAAATTCTACTTGACGATAGTTCTATATAGTACTATTTTATATAAAACTATTTTTTGAAAAAGGGAGAAATAAAAATGAGACAAAGAGGTGTTCTGAATTATCGGTTTATCTTTGTGGCCTTGGTTGTTGCGATTTTGGCCCAAGGAGTAATCGCCGAGGTGCTATATGTAAACAGCACAAACGGCAATGACACAAACCCCGGTATAAGGGAACAACCGCTTAAAACAATAGGCAAAGCAGCAAAGTTGGTCAATCGCTCAACAGAGTCAGGACCAACCACGATTAAGGTGGCACCGGGAGTGACCTCGGTGCAGGGCTATTTAAGAAAAAGATAAAGGCACAGGAACAGGTGAAGAAAGATTGAAAACATTAACATACCAAAAGGAGATACAAAGAATGGAGCCAATAATATCAAAATGCGGATACAGGTGCGATTTATGCCCGGCATACGAGACTAATCTTAAATCAGAAGCCGACAAGCAAAGAATGAGCGATGCCTGGGCCAAGTATTGTGGTTTTCAAGTACCACCTGAAGCTATTAAAAGTTGTGCAGGATGTATAGCCTGTGGTGGTGACGAAACTTGTTCCGTCAGACCTTGTGCGATTGAAAAAGACCTGGCGAATTGTGCCCATTGTGAGCAATTTGGGTGTGATAAACTTAAGCCAAAGATGAATTTCGTTGAGGAAAACGTCAAGGACCTGTCAAACATTCCTGAAGAAGACTACAATTTGTTTATCAAGCCATTTATCAGTAAGGAATGTCTGCTTAAAATTCGAGAATCGTTGGAAAATTAATCAAATCATATTTCCTATTTCTTTGTCGAGAAAGGAATCCCAAAAATGGAAGAAAAAGAACTAAAAAAAGTATGTTTGAATTTAATGGAAACGACTGGTGTGGTGTAT
>JBDRTM010000438.1:0-2963 GCA_043824065.1 Planctomycetota bacterium
TTAACATCTCTTTGAGCTTAGCGGACAATTCAGCACGTTCCGGACTGCCCGGTGCGTATTGTAGGCCTGGTTCATTGACTGGCTGGGGAATGTGAAAAATACCGTTAAACATTTGCGTCTCCTTGTAATAAGCATTTGAAAGTTTCACAACAAACGAAAAATCGCATTTTCCCCCCTTGCTGACGAAAAGTCAAGCCTTCGATTAATCTTTTTGCCTTCACCTTCTGACTTTTGACTTTAATCGCAACGGCAGGAGCTTATAATAATTTCATATCGCTGCCTTGTGGGAAAGAATGGACGTGTGAAGGAGTACTTGATATGAATCAAAAGCGTTCTGTCATCTTGAATGTTTGCACCTTGTCGGCTGTTTTGGCTCTGGCCGGCTGCTATGAGCCCACGGCCTATCCGGAGTTAGTTACCACACTGCCATCGTCGCCGTATTCCCCAACGCTTACAGTTCCGGGCCGGTACCGTATTGTGGGTACGTCGGTCCAGCGTTTGCCGATTTTATCCTTCGTGCTTGGTCAAGGTCCGGATGTAACCTTCATCTTAGCGGCAATTCACGGCAATGAACCGGCCGGAACACCCCTTGTCCGACGGTTAGGAAAATATCTCCGGCAACAACCACACCTGATGAAAGGGCGCAGAGTCGTGCTTTTAGCCGTGGCAAATCCTGATGGCATGGCCCACAACAGCCGTTTCAACGCCAACGGCGTGGACCTCAACCGCAATTTCCCGGCGTCTAACCGTGTTAACGATAAACGGTTCGGAGCCACTGCGTTTTCTGAGCCGGAAGCACGTCTGGTCAAACAACTAATCGAGCAATACTCCCCTGACCGCATTGTCAGTATTCATCAGCCGTTGGCCTGTATTGACTACGACGGCCCCGGCGAAACTTTAGCTGCACGAATGGCCCAATATTGTAGCTTGCCCGTAAAAAAGCTGGGTCCAAAGCCCGGCTCGCTCGGCTCGTACGCTGGAGTTGATCTGGGTATTCCCGTCATAACCTTCGAAATGCGGCAGAATGACTCAAAACTCGATTCGGAAACCCTGTGGCGGCGATATGGAAAGGCACTCGTAGCTGCTATCATCTATCCGGACATGGTCGAATAAACCAGATTGGCAGAAGTCAGAAGACAGAAATCAGAAGTCAGAGTTTGTTCTCTGTCGTCTGTCCTCTATTAGCTATCCGCTAATTTTTCCGTGAAATCTGCGCAATATTCGACTAAAATAATATATGAAGATGGGTATATTCAAGCTAAACAATGAGTTTAAGCCTGCCGGCGACCAGCCCGAAGCCATAGAACGGCTTGTAGAAGGACTGCACGCAGGCAAAAGGTTCCAAACGCTAATGGGCGTTACCGGCAGCGGCAAAACATTTACAATGGCTAACGTCATAGCTCAACACGACCTGCCGACCCTTGTTATCTCCCACAATAAGACATTGGCCGCTCAGCTTTATGAGGAATTCAAAGAGCTGTTTCCGGAAAACGCCGTTGAATATTTTGTTAGCTACTACGATTACTATCAGCCCGAAGCATACATTCCCCAGCGGGACATATACATAGAAAAGGACGCCTCGAAAAATAATGACCTTGACCGGCTCCGCCTTTCGACGACTACCAGCCTTTCGGCGAGAGATGATTGTATTATTGTTGCTTCTGTCTCCTGCATTTTCGGTCTTGGCTCGCCCGAAGATTATAAAGCCAGCGTCGTCGCTATCCGCACCGGCGAGAATTGCAACAGAAATGAGCTGCTCGGCAGATTAGCTGACATCCAGTACACCAGAAACGATGTTGATTTCGACCGGGGAACATTCAGAGTTCGCGGCGATGTGGTCGAGCTGCATCCTTCTTACGAATCTTTTGCAGTCCGCATCGAATTCTTTGGCGACGAAATAGAAAAGATAAGCTATATAAATCCCATATCAGCAGAAATCCTTGCCGTTGAAGAACAGCTATTTATATATCCTGCCCAGCATTACATTATGCCGTCAGAGAGAATCGGCTCTGCGGTAGAGGGTATAAAGACCGAGCTAAAAGAGCGATTGGCCGAGCTGCGGGGACAGGGCAAATTACTGGAAGCACAACGGCTTGGCGCACGGACAATGTACGATATTGAAATGATGCAGGAGGTCGGCTATTGCAGCGGGATTGAGAATTACGCCAGACATTTGGCCGGTCTGTCGCCCGGTGCCAGACCTTATACGCTGATTGATTATTTCCCGGAAGATTTTCTTTTATTTATCGACGAATCCAACGTTACCATTCCTCAGGTGCGGGCAATGTGGGCCGGTGACAGACACAGAAAAGAGACCCTGATTGAGCACGGCTTCAGACTGCCAAGCGCATTAGATAACAGGCCGCTGCGCTTCGAGGAATTTCAGGAAAGCTGGGCCAAAGTCGTTTTTGTTTCCGCTACACCAGCGCCATTCGAGCTGGAGAGATGTGATAACGAGGTTGTCGAACAAATCATCAGGCCGACCGGAGTTATAGACCCCGAAATCTTTGTACATCCGGCCGGCAATCAGATTCCGCATCTTTTAGGTGAAATTGAAAAACGAGTCAATGCCGGGGAGCGAACGCTCGTTACAACGCTGACAAAAAGGATGGCTGAAGACCTTTCCGGTTTCATTACAAAGAGGGGTTTCAAATGTCGTTATCTACACAGCGAAATCAATACGCTCGAAAGAATTGAGATACTGCGGGCTTTGCGCCACGGTGAATTTGATGTTTTGGTTGGGGTAAACCTGCTGCGGGAAGGTCTGGACTTGCCGGAGGTTTCAGCGGTCGCAATCCTTGATGCCGATAAGGAAGGTTTTTTGCGAAGTCAGACCTCGCTGATACAAACTATCGGCAGAACCGCACGAAATATCAACGCCACTGTCTTTTTGTATGCCGATATAGTTACGCCCTCGATGGAAAAAGCTATTGACGAAACGAGCAGACGTCGTAAAATTCAGT
>JBDRTM010000439.1:0-2398 GCA_043824065.1 Planctomycetota bacterium
CGGAAACAGTATTTGTCATTCCCGCGAAAGCGGGAATCCAGCTTTTTCGTTCTGGACCCCTGCTCCCCGCTTTCGCGGGGACAAGTTTACCCCTGCGGAAGCAGGGGCAGGGGTGACATCGTCGATTTTCGTTTTCCGCAACAGATGCTAATGAGCGCAATTTCACATTTTTTGGACAGCCTTTATGCAATCGGGCAGTTTTTCATCGGGGTAGTGTTTTTGCATTGCTGCTGCGACGAGACCCATGAACATAGGCTGTGGTTTTAGTGGTCTTGAAGTCAGGCAGGGGTGGGCCTGTGTGCCCATAAAAAATGGATGAGATGGAAGCTCAAGGATTTGCATAATCGGGTGAATTGGTGCTTTTCCGGAAAAGACAAGGCCGGCCTCTTCCAGTTGTTCGATATAACGCGGGTCAACTTCGTAACGGTGCCTGAATCGCATTCTGACCGAATTCGTTTTGCCAAAAAGCTCCCAGGCCAATGTCTGAGGTTTTAATTCTATATCCCTTCCGCCGAGCCGCATATTTCCGCCCAGACCTTCTAATTTTTTCTGCTCCGGTAATATGTCGATTACCGGCTCGGAACAATCCGGCTCAATCTCTGTGCTGTTGGCCTGTGTCAGGCCGCAGACGTTACGGGCAAATTCTATAACGGCCATTTGAAAGCCGAAGCATAATCCGAGATACGGCAGATTATTTTCTCTGGCATATTTTATGCAGGCGATTTTTCCTTCGGCGCCGCGTGTTCCGAAGCCGCCCGGGACAATAATCCCGTCAACATCAGCCAGATTGTCGGCTGCGTTTTCATCGGTGACTGCGGTTGTTTCAATCCATTTTATTTCTGTTTCGCAAGCTAAAGCAATGCCGGCGTGTTCAAGGGCGTTGATTATCGAAGCATAGCTGTCGCGGACGGAAGTGTACTTGCCGGTTATGCCGATGGTAATTTGGCGGCTGGCAGAGCCGATTTTGTCGGTAAAATCGCACCACTGTGCCCAGGCCTTTCGTTCGTGGCGAAGTTTGATTCTGTCCTCGATTTTTAGCAGCCTGGCGACTTTGAAATCCAGTCCGTGGTCTCTAAGCATTGCCGGTATCGTGTAAATGCTGGCCGAATCGGGCAGAGAGATGACCCTTTCAAAGGGGACGTTGCTGTACACGCTTATCTTTTGGCGGATCTTTTCGGTGACAGGGCCGGCTGCCCTGCAGGCGATGATGTCCGGCTGAATACCACACTGCATAAGCTGTTTGATTCCGAGTTGTGCCGCCTTTGATTTTTGCTCACCGAGTGTTTGCGGCTCCATGATATAGGTCAGTGCGACGAAGCAACTGCTGTTCGGGCCTTCTTCGTAAGCCAGTTCCCGAGTTGCCTCGATGTAATAGGCATTTTCCAAATCGCCGACGGTTCCGCCAATCTCGACAAAGACAATGTCGGCATCGGATTCCATTGCTAATTGACGCAATTTCAATTTGACCTCGCCGGTAACGTGGGGAATCATCTGGACGTCTCTGCCGAGATAGTCACCGTGGCGTTCCTTGTGAAGGATGGAACTGAATATCTGTCCGCTTGTGGCAAAATTTGCTCTGCTTAAATTCTGATCGAGCATCCTCTCGTACGTGCCCAAATCCATATCGCACTCCATACCGTCATCGAGGACAAAGACCTCGCCGTGCCGGAATGGATTCAGCGTGCCGGAGTCTATATTCAAATAACCTTCGAGCTTGATTGGTGCGACTTTCAGGCCTTTGTCCTGCATCAGCTTGGCAAGGCAGGATAAGAATATCCCCTTGCCCAGGCCGCTCATTACCGTCCCCATTACAAAAACATATCGAGCTTTCCCCTTTTCATAACCTTCGGGCATCGGCGAGAAAAACTCGCTCTCGTTCGAAATGTTACCAACGGAAGCTAATAAATCATTATCGTTAGACATAAATTGTACCTACTTTCTCTCAGCTATAGTTGTCATTCCTGCGAAAGCAGGAATCCATTGTTTAGAGAGTAGGGTGTGCTCTCCGAAAGGAGTCCTCAGGACTGCACACCATTTTTGAATTTGGTGGGCAAAACCCACTCTACTAATCTCATCGTAAATCTATATCTCTGAAATATTCCTTTATTGCTTTGACCGCTTTGTTGGGATCTTTCGTTTTATCTGACGTTATTGGATCGGAATATAACTTCATACGCGTATCATCAAGGAGGATATGCTGCAAACTTTGGCGAGCAAATAAAAAAGCGTCTTTCAAGATTTTTGGTTCTACAGTTTCAATCGATTTTCTCCCATGAACAATATTGCTTCGTTCCCTGTAAACTTTTCTTGCTCTTACAAATATGTCTTTTCGCTGTTCAAAGGTCTTACCGGTGATGTTCGCCAATCTTGTCGCAAACTGGTAGGTAATTTCGGTTTC